>JAPSKJ010000526.1 GCA_031177735.1 Nocardioides sp. | reverse complement strand
TCTACCGCCAGATCGCGCAGGGCGATCAGCGGCACACCGACGAGGTCGAGCCCCGCTATCCCGACATCCGCGTGCCGACCCTGGTGGTCTGGGGGCGGCAGGACACCTGGATCCCGGTGGACCGCGCTCACCGGCTCGGCACGATGATCCCCGGGGCGCGGACTCACCTCATCGAGGGCGCCGGTCACCTGGTGCAGCTCGACCAGCCGGTGGCCCTGGCGACGTGCCTGACCAGCTGGCTCGGCGAGCAGCGCTGAGCCGCTCGCGTCCTGACGGCGCCGCCGTCAGGGGCGCACCTTCTCCGGCAGCACCTTGTGCGTGCCGTCGCACCACGGCTTCACCGCGGAGCGCCCGCACCGGCACACGGCGCTGATCGGACGGGTGGTGTGGTGCTCCTCGCCGTTCTCGTCGCGCACGACGTGATCGCCACGGAGCAGCACCGGCCCACCGGCGCAGATGATGACGTCGGGGGTGCTCATGCGGACTCCTCCCACTGCTCCAGCAAGTACGCCGCCAGGCGGGCCTCCAGGTCCAGGCAGGTGAACGCCCCGAACCAGACGTCGTCCTCGGTGCGCGGCTCCGCAGCGATGAGGGTGCCGCAGATGGTGCGGACCGCAAGCTGCTCGTGGACGGCGTCGGCCTCCACGTGCTCCTCGTAGTACTCGATCATCTCGCGGGCCAGGCCCAGCCGGTCCATGCCCTGTGCCATCCGCCGGCACGGCAGCGAGCTGGTCGCCTCGAAGGCCGCCAGGTGGCCGAGCGCGGCACCGCGGAGCCGGCGGTGCAGGCCGAACAGGCTCATCGCGTTGTTCTGCTCCAGGACAAGGGTCGGCACCTCGTCGACGTAGGCGTTCTCCTCAGGCCGGAGACCGACTGCGGCGAGGCCCTGTGCGAACAGGTGGGCGTGCAGCCGCTCGGGGCGGCCGCCGCCGTACTCGTCGTACTGCAGCTCCATGAGCGCTGCGCGGGGAGCGACCGGTAGGCGTGGCACCGTCCAGGCGACCGGGTCGGACTCCTTGAGGTGGTAGATCGACTTGAACCGGAGCAGGTCGAGCACCTGCTCCTCGGTCGCGCGGCGGTGCACGAACTGCGACAGCGAGGGGCCCTCGAACCCTTCGACGTAGGCGAAGAACGCGTCCTCGAACCCGGCCGGGCTCTCCCGGTCGTACGCCGGCGGGCCGGCCCAGCGCGCCCGCAGCCGCTCCTCGAGCTCGGTCTCGAGCGCGCGGCGCACGCGGAGCAGCTCGAGGTCCCACTCGGCCGCCTCGTCCACGTCGTCGAACCCGCGGTAGGACAGCTCGTAGAGCGCCCACAGCGTGATGGCGGCGTCCTCCTCGCTCTCCGGCTGTGCCGTGAGGGAGCCTGGAGCGACGGGCAGCTCGTGGAGCGAGGCGAAGACCGCCTCGCTGAGCGGTCCCCGGGGCTTCGGCAGGCGCATTCAGTCCTCCTCGTCGTCGAAGGTGTGCCACTGGCCGCGACAGTCGAAGAACCCGCCGAACTCGGGAGCGTCGCCGGCCTGGTCAGGCCCGACGGTCTCCGGGCGAACCGGCGTGGGCGTGGTGGTCATGGCGAGGTGGTACCCGCACGCGCGGGCAACCATCCGGCGACCGGGAACGGGCACGACGCCCGACGAGACGCCGACGGCCCGGCACCGATATCGGTGCCGGGCCGGCGTGTGGCTCCCCCGGTTGGACTCGAACCAACAACCCTGCGATTAACAGTCGCATGCTCTGCCAATTGAGCTACAGGGGATCGCTGTGAGGCGCCGTGAACCTTAGCAGCGAGCCACCGGCAGTCCG
>JAPSKJ010000525.1 GCA_031177735.1 Nocardioides sp. | reverse complement strand
GGCAGCGACCTGACCGAGCTCCGTGAACGCCTGGCCGGGCGGACCTCGGTGCTCCTGGGCCACAGCGGCGTCGGCAAGTCCACGCTGGTCAACGCGCTCGTGCCCGACGCCCACCGCGAGATCGGCCACGTCAACGCGGTGACCGGGCGCGGGCGGCACACGTCGACCTCGGCGGTGATGCTGCCGCTGCCGGCCGCACCGGGCCCCGGCGCCGAGCAGGGCTGGATCATCGACACCCCCGGCATCCGGTCGTTCGGCCTGGCGCACGTGGAGCCCGAGCACCTGATCGAGGCGTTCCCCGACCTCGACGAGATGACCGAGGACTGCCCGCGCGGCTGCACGCACGGCGAGGACGAGCCGGAGTGCGGGCTGGACGAGGCGGTCGCCCGCGGCGAGGCCGACCCCGACCGGGTCGCGTCGTTCCGGCGGCTGCTCGAGGCGCGGTCGACGCCGGCCTACCTGCTCTGAGCCGCGACGGCCGCGCTCAGGCTCCCCAGACCGCCCGCGCGCCGGAGTCACCGGAGAGGATCGCGAGCACCAGCACGACACCGCCGACCAGGGCGGTGAGCACGGCGAGCACGTGCTGCACCGCTCCGCGCCGGGGGTGCCACCAGCCGGTGGCGAGGGCGAGGGCGGCGAAGACGAAGGTGGCGTTGCGCAGCCGCACACCGAGCTCCTCGTGCTCCTGCAGCGTCTCGGCCAGCGGGCCGGTGACGCCCTGGAAGCGCGCGTCGAGCAGGTCGCGGCCGCTGGCGACCGCGACGAGGGAGAGCACCACCGACAGCACACCGAGCACGACGAGCGGCCAGCGCAGGCGGTCGCGCCACCGCGGGTGGAGGTAGCCGATCGAGGTGAGCCCGGCCAGCGGGATCAGGATGACTGCGGCATGGATCACGAGCGGGTGCAGGGGCAGGCCACCAAGCGTCATGGCCACATCGTGGCGTATGCGGACGCCGCACCACATGAGAGTGACCTGTGAATGTTCAACGATCCCCCTCCAGGAGCCGTGGTCGCTAGCCTGTGCCTGTGCCCGCCCCCGACTACACCGACGACCTCCGCCTCGCGCACCTGCTGGCGGACGACGCGGACTCGCTGAGCTCCGACCGGTTCAAGGCGCTGGACCTCCACGTCATGACCAAGCCGGACCTCTCCCCCGTCAGCGACGCCGACCAAGCGGTCGAGGAGAGCCTGCGGCGGACGCTGTCGCGCGCCCGCACCCGTGACGCGGTGACCGGCGAGGAGCAGGGCAGCTCCGGCACATCGGCACGGCGCTGGATCATCGACCCGATCGACGGCACCAAGAACTACGTGCGCGGCGTGCCGGTGTGGGCGACCCTCATCGCGCTCGCCGTCGAGGACGAGGTCGTCATGTCGGTCGTCTCGGCGCCCCAGCTGGGCCGCCGCTGGTGGGCCGCGAAGGGGCAGGGCTCGTGGACGGGCCGGTCGTTGATGAAGGCCACGCGCTGCCAGGTCTCCGACGTCCGCCGGCTCGAGGACGCCTCGCTCGCCTACTCCTCCCTCTCCGGCTGGGAGGAGCGCGGACGCCTCGACGACATGCTCTCGCTGATGCGGCGCTGCTGGCGCACCCGCGGCTTCGGCGACTTCTGGTCCTACATGCTGCTCGCCGAGGGTGCGGTCGACATCGCCACCGAGCCGGAGCTGGCGCTGCACGACATGGCCGCCCTGGTGCCGATCGTGACCGAGGCGGGCGGCACCTTCACCTCGCTCGACGGCGCCCCCGGCCCGTGGGGCAACAACGCGGTCGCCACCAACGGTCACCTCCACGACGTGGTGCTGTCCTTCCTCGGGACC
>JAPSKJ010000524.1 GCA_031177735.1 Nocardioides sp. | reverse complement strand
AGGCCGCCGGCGGCAGCCAGGACTCCGGTGGCGACACGATGGGCGCGATCGGACTCGGCGCCGGCGTACTCGGCCTGATCGCGGGTGGCGCCGCTCTCCTGCAGGTGCGCCGGCGCGCGTGACCGTCCGGTCCGCCACCCGGGCGCTCGTCGCCGCCCTGGCCCTGCTGCTCGGTGCTCTCGCGATCACCGTCGGCACGGCCGGGTCGGCGGCGGCGCACGCCACACTGGTCAGCACCTCCCCCGCCGAGGGTGAGGTGCTGACCAGCGCGCCGGAGGAGATCTCACTGGTCTTCAGCGAGCCGGTGACCCTGGCGCCCGACGGCATCGCCGTCTTCGACGCCACGGGGGCACCGGTCGCCTCGGAGGCCACCTCGCAGGACGAGGAGGTCGTCGCGACCTTCGCTGCTCCGGAGGCGTTGCCGGACGGCACCTACGTGCTCACCTGGCGCGTGATCTCCGCCGACGGTCATCCCGTGGCCGGCTCGCTGACCTTCTCGATCGGTGCCCCGAGTCCCTCGGTCGCCACACCGGAGCCCTCGGAGGGCTCGCCCGGCGTCGTCCGGGTGCTCCTGAGCGTCGCCACCGGTCTCCAGTACGCCGGCCTGCTCCTCGCCACCGGCATCGCGTTCTTCTGCACCGTGCTGCTGCGGCGCGGGACGCGCGTCGACGTCGCCTCCCGTCGCCTCGGCGCACTGGGCCGCGTCGCGGCCGGCGTCGGGATCGTCGGTGCCCTGGCGACCCTTCCGCTGAGCCTCGCCTACCGCAGCGGCACGACCCTCGCCGGAGCCCTTGACGGCGACACGTGGAGCACCGCCGCGCCCATCGACCTGGGCGGCACCGCCGTGCTGGTCGTCGCGCTGGGAGTGCTCACGCTCGCGATGGCTCGCGGCGCAACGCGCACGGATCCGGTCGTCGCGCAGGTCGTCTCCCTGGTGGCCCTGGCCGTGCCGCCGCTGTCCGGCCACACCCGCGCGTTCGGCCACGAGACGGGCATCCTCGCCCTCGACCTCCTCCACCTCGCCTGCGCAGCGGTGTGGCTGGGCGGACTCGTCGGCCTGGCCGTCACGCTGCCCTCGCTCGCCGGGCGCCCCCGCGCGGCGGCCGACCTGCTCAGCCGCTTCTCGACGATCGCCGCGGGCATGCTGGTGGCTCTGACCGCCACCGGGCTGCTGATGGCGTGGCAGATCGTGCTGAGCTGGGACAACCTGGTGAACACCGACTACGGCCGGCTCCTGGCCGCCAAGGTGACCATCGTCGCCGTCGTGGTGGCCATCGCGGCCTGGAACCGCTTCGACCTCGTCCCGGAGGTCACCCGTGCCACCGGACACGATGACGGGCGCCGCGCGGTGACCGCGATCCGTCGCAGTGTGGTTGCCGAAGCCGCCCTCCTCGTCGCCGTGGTCGCGGTGACCGGCTTCCTGGTCAACCAGACGCCGCGCACCACGCTGCCGCCGGTCCCGCCGGGGCGCAGCGGCACCGAGGCCGCGGCCCTCGGGGAGGTCAAGCTCTTCGCCACCCTCACCCCGGGGACGCCCGGCCGCAACACGCTCCTGGTGCAGCTCCAGGATTCCTCCGGTGAGCCGCTGGAGCACCCGATGGCGCCCACGGTGCGGATCGGCTCGGACTCCCTCGACCTCGGCGAGGTCCCCCTCACCAGCGCCGACGCCGGCACGTTCCGCGGCGAGGTCACCCTGCCCACCGCAGGGCGCTGGGAGGTGCAGGTGAGCCAGCGGCTGAGCGAGTTCGACAACCCGGTCGCCGTGGTGTCGTTCGAGGTCCGCTGACGAGTGGTTCGGTCGGCAGCCCTGCCGA
>JAPSKJ010000523.1 GCA_031177735.1 Nocardioides sp. | reverse complement strand
GACTTGGGCAGGCCCAGGGAGTGCATCGCGACGAAGTTGAGGATCATCTCCTTGCTCACCGGGGCGATCCGCATGACGCGCGAGGCGGCGATCAGCGCGCCCATGCCGTACTCCTGGGTGAGGCCGTTGCCGCCGAAGGTGTGCACAGAGGTGTCGACGGCGAAGACGGAGGCCTCGGCGGCGGCGTACTTCGCCATGTTGGCCGCCTCGCCCGCCGCCATGTCCTCCCCGGCGTCGACGAGCGCGGCCGCCTTCTGCGTCATCAGCCGTGCCATCTCGACCTGGATGTGGGCCTGGGCCAGGGGGTGCGCGATCGCCTGGTGGGCGCCGATGGGCGCCGCGAAGACGGTGCG
Organism: Nocardioides sp.; assembly: GCA_031177735.1. GTDB lineage: Bacteria > Actinomycetota > Actinomycetes > Propionibacteriales > Nocardioidaceae > Nocardioides. Next base: position 1,461 of record JAPSKJ010000523.1, on the reverse strand, counting down.
GTCCTTGGCGTAGGCGGTGGCCTTGGTGAGGGCGAAGCGGGCCAGGCCCGTGGCGAACGACGCCGCCATGATGCGCTCGGGGTTGAGTCCGGCGAAGAGCTGGGCCAGCCCGCCGTTCTCGTCACCCACGAGCGCGTCGGCCGGCAGGCGCACGTCGTCGATGAAGACCTGGAACTGCAGCTCGGGCGAGACGAAGTCCATCGGGATCGGGGTGAACTCCAAGCCGGGTGCGTCGGTCGGCATCACGAACAGGCATGGCTTGAGCTTGCCGGTCTTGCTGTCCTCGGTGCGCGCGACGACGAGGACGTTCTTCGACTCGTCGAGGCCGGAGATGTAGACCTTGCGGCCGCGCAGCACCCACTCGTCGCCGTCCCTGCGGGCGGTGGTGATGATGTTGTGGGAGTTGGTGCCCGCGTCGGGCTCGGTGATCGCGAACGCCATCGTCTCGGTGCCGTCGGCGATGCCGGGCAGCCACCGGAGCTTCTGCGCCTCCGTGCCGTACTTGGCGATGACCGTGCCGCAGATGGCCGGGCTGACGACCATCAGCAGCATCGGCGCCCCGGCCGCGGCGACCTCCTCGAGCACCGCGGCGACGTCACCGATGCCGCCGCCACCGCCGCCGTACTCCTCGGGCAGGTTGACGCCGAGGTAGCCGTTCTTGCCGAGCTCGAGCCACAGCTCGGTGGTCTTCTCCCCGGCGCGGGCCTTGGCCAGGAAGTACTCCTGGCCGTACTTGCTCGCCAGCTTCGCGACCTGCTTGCGCAGCTCCTGGCGCTCCTCGGACTCGACGAACGCGATCTCGCTCATTGCTTGTCTCCTGACTGCTGCTCTGCTGATTGGTCGACGCTTGACTGGTCGCCGTCGTTCGTGACGACCGCGAGGACCTCTCCGGCGGCGACCTGCGCGCCGGCTCTGACGTTGACCTGGGTGAGCACGCCGTCGGTCGGCGCGCTCACGGTGTGCTGCATCTTCATGGCCTCCAGGACCAGGACCGGCGCCCCCGCAGCGAGCCGTTCGCCCACCTCGGCGGCGAGCTTCACCACGGTGCCCGGCATGGGCGCGAGCAGGCTGCCCTGCGCCACCGCGCTCGCCGGGTCGGTGAACCGCGGCCGGCGCACCAGCGCGGTGTGGCCGTGGGCCGAGTCGACGTCGACGCGGTCACCGGCGATGGCCACGGCGTACGCCGTCCGCAGACCGTCGACCTCGAGCACGACCCGCTCGGGGGTCGCCTCGATGACCTCGACACCGTCGACCCGGTAGCCGTCGCGGGTGCCCCACCACTCCACGCTGGGCCCGTCGACGAACTCGGTGCGCTGCGGCTGGCTCGGCACGTTGCGCCACCCGACCGGGATCCGCTGCTGCACGGTGCGCCGGGCGGCGGCCGCCTCGGCCAGCGCCAGCGCGGCCGCCGTGGCCACCGATTGTTGCTGCCGGGACTGCGGAGGCGCCCCGACCGCCTCA
>JAPSKJ010000522.1 GCA_031177735.1 Nocardioides sp. | reverse complement strand
GGCCCGATCATCCCGGCGTCGGCGTACCTCATGAAGAGCCCGCCGGTCCAGATCGAGGACACCGAGGGTCGCGCGCAGCTGGAGGCGTTCATCCGGGGCGAGTGACCCACCCCCGCTGAACCGCTGTTCTGAGGAAAGGCCCCCGCCGTCCGGCGGGGGCCTTTCTCATGCGGTCAGGTCGGTGCTCAGGGCGAGCCCTGCAGAGCGCGGGGCAGAGGCTTCGCGCACGAACCGCCCTTGCAGTAGCGCAGCTGGTCCAGCACCTTGCCGATCGCGCTGACGTGGTCGGCGTACGCCGGATCGTCCACGACGTTGTGGAGCTGATCCGGGTCGACGCGCATGTCGTAGAGCTCACGGAAGCCGTCGGCGTGCTCGACGTAGAGATAGTCGGCCGTGCGGACGCCGGTGCTGTAGCTGAGTGACTCGCGGTTGCCCCGCCGGGTCTCCAGCCGCGGGCCGGACTCGTCGCTGATGGCGACGACGTCGCGAGGTCCGGTCTCGGTGAGCACCGCCCGGCGCCAGCCGCGGTCGCCGGTGCGGGCGACGTCGAGGAGCGAGGTGCCGTCGAGCGGCCGGTCCACCTCCACGCCGGCCGCCTGCAGGATCGTGGGCGCGAAGTCGACGGTCATGAAGGGATCGCTGCGCACCTCGCCGGCCGGGATGCCGGGACCGCGCACGACCAGCGGCACCTTGAGCGAGGGCTCGTAGGGAAGGGTCTTGCCCTGGCGGATCCGGTGCTCGCCGAGGAAGTAGCCGTTGTCGGAGGTGAGCATCACGATCGTGTCGTCCAGCTCGCCGGTGGCCTCGAGCGCGGCGATCGTGCGGGCGACGGCCTCGTCGGTCGCACCGAGCGCCTCGGCACGCTGCCGGGCAGTCTCCAGCAGGCCGGCCTGCTCCGCCGCGTTGAGCGGCGGGAGGGAGCGGACGAAGAAGGGCTTGTCGCTGACGTCGTCCTCACCGGCTGCTCCCGGCGCCTCGAGGAGCTCCTCGTCGAGGGTGTTGCGCCAGCGGGGCGGCCGGGCCGTGGTCTGGAACTGGGTCACCTTCCCGTCGTCGCGGGTGATCTGGCCGGGGTCGTCGGGCTCGCGCGGCTGGCCGTGGTGCGGCGCGACGTAGTTGGCCCAGAAGAAGAACGGGCCGTCGGTCGCCGCCTGCTCCGCGATCACCGTCTCGCTGACGGTGGCGAAGGCGTCGGACTGGTAGGTGTTCGGTTGCAGCGCGAACGCGCCGTTGTCGTTGAGCGTGGTGTTGAACAACCGATAGGTGCCGCCGTCGAGCGGATGTCCGGCGCCGAGTCCGCCGTCGATGGCGCCCTGCCAGTCACTCCACCCCGGCGGGATGTAGGTCTTCGAGTCGGGCGCGCTGCCGTCGGGCGCCGGCTGGGTGCCGTAGCCGTTGAGGTACTTGCCGAGGAACACCGTGTCGTAGCCGGCCCGCTGCAGCCAGACGGGCAACGCCTCGGTGTCCCGGAGCGTCTTGAACCCCCAGGGCTCCTCGTGCGACCACACCTCGTGGTTGTGGGTGTACTGCCCGGTGAGGAAGGAGGAGCGGGCGGGGCAGCACAGCGGGTAGGAGGAGAACGCGTGCTCGAAGGTCACCCCGGCCTCGGCGATCAGCTCCCTGGTGCGCGGCATCCAGCGCAGGTCGTCGGCGCGCATGTCGTCGAGGGTGATCACCACGATGTTGGGTCGGGCGTCCGCGACGGGTTCGGCGGCGGCGTACCCACCGCCGGCCGGTGGCGGGACGCCGAGTGTGGCGGCGATGACGCCCGTCAGGGTGGCGGCGAGCAGGTGTCGACGGGACATGGGACCTCCG
>JAPSKJ010000064.1 GCA_031177735.1 Nocardioides sp. | reverse complement strand
CAAGACGTCACGTCGGTTCTCTCATTCGTATCGCTGAACCCGGCCATCGACCACGTCGATCGCAGCCTCAACGCGCCACGGTTCGCGCATCGACACGGGGCGGAAAGAAGCTGCGGCACGCCACACCAACCCGTCTCCCGCAGCTGGGTGGCCGAGTGGCGCCATCGTTCGCTGGGTACTGGAGCTCGCCGCTGGGGACTCCGCGGCGTGCCTCGGCAAGGACTCGCCGGGGCGGTCCACGCGCGACGGTGAGGGATGCTGAGTGAGTGCACGGGAGCTGCCACCGGCCGCCGGCCGGCCGTGCCGGCACTCCGATCTGCGAGCTCGACCCCGACCGAGGATTGCGACGGTGTGCCGTGACTGAGAGGGATCCCGAGCGCCGGATGCCCCAGGACGCTGAGCGGGTAGTGGACGAGCTCGAGGAGCGGGTGGCCGACGAGCCCGCTCCCGAAGGCGCGCCGGCGGATCCCGACGTGCCCGACCACAACGCGAAGGTGCCGGGCGCCGAGGAGCCGCCTGACTGACCGGTCGCCAGCGAGCGCCTCGGTCCAGACCGGACCGGCGGCGTGAGGGGTTCCCGCCGTCCGGTCGTGCCGGCAGCCGCCGGCCGCCGACCGTCGCCGGCGGACGCGACGGCGGGGCGGACCGCCAGCGGCGCCGACCGGTCGGACGGTCGACGGAGCCGACCTGCTCGGCGGTTGAGCCTGCTGCCGTCGCGCCGTGCCATCGCCCGTTCCTGCCTCTAGGCAGGAGCGGCGCTCGCGCCCGTCCGGACTCGGTCCCGAGTCCTCGCGGCTCGCCCGCCGACGCTGCCACACGGCAGTTCTCGACTCCAGAGCCACCGTGGGGGCCCAGACGCGTCCTCGAAGCCCCAGCGCTCTAGTTGATCTTGAGAATCGTTCTCTATAACCTTCGCGGGTCGCATCCACCTCCGGAAGGTATGACCCCTTGAGACGGACCGTTCGCCTCGCCATCTCCGCCGCCGTGACCGCGGGCACGCTCGGCCTCAGCGCCTGCGGCGGCTCAGCCGGCTCCCAGGCTCCCGCCGACACGCTGCGGATCGCAGGCCCGTTCGAGGTGCACAGCCTCGACCCCACCGCGGACGGCGAGATCTTCACTCGTCTCCAGGTCTCCGAGACGCTGGTGACCAGCGACATCAAGGGCGAGCTCGCGCCGTCCCTGGCTACCGCCTGGTCGTCCTCGACCGACTACACCGAGTGGGAGTTCGACCTCGTCGAGGACGCCACCTTCCACGACGGCACCGCGCTCACCTCCGAGACCGTCGTCGCCGCGCTGGAGAAGGCTGCCGCGCAGGAGGCGAGCCCCTTGGCGGATGTCCCGATCGAGCACCTCCACGCGGAGGACGGGTCGGTCGTCGTCGAGCTCGAGGAGCCGTACCTCACGCTTCCTGCGGTGCTGACCCATTACAGCACCGCGATCCTCGCGCCGGCCGCCTATGACGGCGAGGGTCGCGTCACCGAGGTCATCGGGACCGGCCCCTACGAGGTGGCCACGATCGAGCTGCCGGCGTCGATCGAGACCAAGCGCTTCGACGGTTGGCGCGGGGAGCAGCCGGCGATCGAGAGGGTCTCCTTCCAGACGGTCGGCCGGCCGGAGTCCCGGGCACTGATGGCGGTCAGCGACCAGGCGGACGTGGTCTTCGGCCTGGAGCCCGCGGGCCGCCAGCGGGTCGATTCCACCGAGGGGGTGGGCATGGAGTCCAGCCTCCAGCCGAGGACCATCCTGCTGAAGGTCAACGCGGGGCACCCGGTGCTGTCCGATGCGCGGGTACGCCAGGCGCTCAGCCTGGCCCTGGACCGCGAGGCGATGGCAGAGGCGGTGCTGCGCGAGCGGGAGCTGGCCGCAACCCAGCTGCTTCCTCCCTCCCTCGCGGCCTGGCAGGCCGACGTGGAGCCGCTCGGCCACGACCAGGACGCGGCTCGAGCCCTGCTCGAGGAGGCCGGGTGGACGCCCGGCCCCGACGGCAAGCTCCAGAAGGACGGCAGCCCACTGCGGTTGAACCTGCTGACCTACCCCGATCGCACCGAGCTGCCGGCCCTGGCGACGGCGATCCAGGCAGCGTTGGCCGAGATCGGCGTCGACATCGAGGTGGAGGTGGCGAACTCCAGCGAGATCCCGGCCGGCCAGGCCGACGGCACCCTCGAGCTCGCCCTCATCGCCAAGCACTTCGCGCTGGTGTCGGACCCGCTGGTCGACATCGCGGCGGTGTTCGCAGCCGAGGGCTCCGACTGGGGCGTCATGAACTGGCGCGATCCTGCCGTGCAGACCGCCATCGAGGGCCTGCTCGCCGGCGCCCCGGACGCCGAGGCCCGCAGCCACCGGGAGTCGATCGTCCGCACCGCGCAGGAGCAGCTGCCACTGATCCCGGTGGCGTGGTACCGCATGAACGCCGCGGTCAACGACCGGGTCGAGGGCTTCGTCATGGACCCACTGGAGACCAGCTGGCGGATCTCCGACCTGAGCTGGGCGTCGTGAGGTCACGTCGCACCGGGTTGGCCGTCGTGCTGGCCCGCCGGAGCGCGCAGGGCCTGGGCGTCGCGGTGCTGGTCTCCCTGCTGTGCTTCCTGGTCGTGCGCCGCCTGCCGGGCGACGCCGCGTACCGGATCGCGGCCGGGCGCTACGGCTACGACCTCGTCGACCAGGAGGCCGCGGACGCGGTGCGCGACGAGCTGGGTCTGGACCGGCCCGCCTGGCAGCAGCTGGGCAGCTGGCTGGCAGACGCGCTCCAGCTCGACTTCGGCAGGTCACTGGTGACCTCCCGCCCCGTCCTCGACGAGGTCGGCTACTACCTGGTGGGCACGCTGCAGCTCGCCGCGGCGTCCCTGGCCCTCGCCATCCTGCTGGGCGGTGCGGTCGGGGTGCTCGCCGCCCGTCGACCCGGCGGCGTGCTCGACCGGATCGCCACCGGATGGGTCGCGGGCGTACGCGCGGTGCCGCCGTTCCTGCTCGGCCTGTTGCTGGTCGTCGTCTTCTCCGCCCAGCTCGGGCTGCTGCCCGCGGTCGGCCACGGCAGTGCGTCCAGCATCGTCCTGCCGGCCCTGACCCTCGGCGTCAGCCTGTCCGGGCTCATCGCGCGGGTCACCCGCGACGCGGTCGTCGAGGTCGGGCAGTCCGACTACGTCCGGTTCGCCCACACCAAGGGGCTCGCCGAGCGCTGGGTGCTGCTGCGCCACGTGGTCCGCAACGCGGCCGTCGTGCTGGTCCCCTACCTCGGGGTCCAGGCCGTCATCCTGATCGAGGGAGTCGTCGTCGTGGAGAGCCTGTTCGCCTGGCAGGGCCTCGGGCACGCCCTGGTGCACGCCGTGTTCTGGCGCGACGTGCCCGTCCTGCAGGCGACCGCGCTGGCGCTCGCCCTGCTCATCGTCACCATCAACACCCTGGTCGACCTCGCCGTGCTGTGGCTCGATCCTCGCCCGCGACGTCTGGAGGCACCCGCATGACGACCCCTCTCCTGGAGGAGCTGGCGCCCGCCGGCCCGCGCCGCCCCCGGCCGATCGCCCGGCGCAGCGCGGCGCTGGGGCTGCTGGCGCTGGCGGTGTTCGCGCTCGTCGGCCCACTGGTCCTCGCCGACCCGGCCGCCCAGGACCTGGGCCGCTACCTCGAGAGTCCCAGCCTCGCCGAACCGCTCGGACGCGACGACTACGGCCGCAGCGTCCTGGCCCGGCTGGCGCACGCGACCCGGCTCTCGCTCGTCCTGGCCGCGCTGTGCGTGGCCACCGCCCTCGTCCTCGGCACGGCTGCCGGCATCGCGTCGGCGTGGCTCGGCGGATGGGTGGACGCAGCCCTGCGGGCGGTCTCCGAGGCCTTCGTGGCGATCCCCGCCCTGCTCGTGGTGCTGCTCGTCTCCGCGCTGGCCTCCGGCGGCAGCCTGTGGGCCCTGTACCTCGGGCTGGCCCTGGCCCAGTGGGTGGAGTACTTCCGCGTCGTCCGCGCTCGAGCCAGCCTGGTGCTGGGCTCCCCGGCCGTGGAGGCAGCCGGGCTGCTCCGGCTCGGGCCGGTGCACATCATCCGCCAGCACCTGTGGCCCGACCTGCGTCCCCTCCTGACCACTCTGGCCTCGCTGGGCATGGTGACGTCGATCCTGGCGATGTCGACCCTCGGCTTCGTCAAGGTCGGCCTGCAGCCGCCGCGCGCCGAGCTGGGCCTGATGATCACCGACGCCTTCCCCTTCTACGACGTCGCGCCCTGGATGGTGATCGCACCGATCGGGGTGCTGTTCCTCCTCACCGTCTGCTTCCTGGGCCTGCGCACCTCCAAGGACGCCTGATGACCGAGACCGCACGCTCCCCCCACCGCACCGACCACCTTCTGAGTGTTCCGAAGGCGATCGTCCGTCACGGTTCGCACACGCTCGCCGACGTCGCCGACCTTCGGATCGAGCCCGGGCGGGCCCTCACGATCGTCGGCGAGAGCGGCTCGGGCAAGTCCGTGCTCGCGCACGCCCTGATGGGCACCCTCCCGACAGAGCTGACCGCGGAGGGGTCGATGTCGATCGGGCCCACGCGCTTCGACCTCGCCGACCGCCGCGGCCGCCGGCACCTGTGGGGACGCGAGCTGGCGCTGCTCCCCCAGGAGCCGTCCCTGGCGCTCGACCCCACCATGCGGGTGCGCCAGCAGGTCGCCGAGGGCGCCTACGGTTGGCGGCCACGGGACGCCGCGGCCCTGCGCCTGGCCGACGAGCGGCTCGATCACTTCGGCCTCGCGAACGCCGGGTCGGCGTACCCCCACACACTGTCGGGCGGCATGGCCCAACGCGTGGCCTATGCGGCCGCCACGATCGGTGGCGCGTCGATCCTGATCGTCGACGAGCCGTCCAAGGGGCTCGATGCCAACGCCCTCGAGCTGCTGGCGCGGCTGCTGGACGACCACCTCGCGCAGGGCGGCCTGCTGCTGATGATCACCCACGACCTGCGGCTCGCTCGCCGCATCGGCGGCACGGTGATGGTGATGCGCGCGGCCACGGTGGTCGAGTCCGGCCCGGCGGAAGAGGTGCTCACCACCCCGGCACACGACTACACCCGGCAGCTGGTGGCGGCCGATCCAGCGAACTGGAGCTTCCCGTGGATGCGCCGGGCCACCGCGAGTGCGTCGGGGGCCGAACCCGGCGTGCCAGCCCTGGTCTCGGCACACTCGATCGCGAAGACGTACGGCGACCGCACCCTGTTCAACGACGTGGACATCGAGATCCGTGCCGGCGAGCGGTGGGCGATCACCGGTCCCAGCGGCGTGGGCAAGACGACCTTGGGCAACGTGCTGTTGCGGCTCACGTCCGCAGACCGAGGAACGGTGGTCCACGCGCCCGGCACGGGCGATGGCCGGCTGCAGAAGCTCTACCAGGACCCCGGGTTGTCGTTCCCTCGCCGAGTCTCCCTCCAGCGCGCGCTCCGTGACGTCATGCGGCGCTACGAGGTCCCCGAGGCGCGGGTGCATGCGCTGCTGGCCAAGGTCGGGTTGTCGCCGAGCATCCTGCAGAGGCGACCCACCGAGGTGTCGGGAGGCGAGCTGCAGCGGATCGCGATCGTCCGGGCCATGCTGCCCCGTCCCGCCCTGCTCTTCGCCGACGAGGCGACCTCACGGCTCGACCTCGCCAGTCAGCAAGCCACCATGGACATCTTGATGAGTGAGCTGGACGAGATCGGCTGCGCCCTGCTGATGGTCACCCACGACCGGGCCATGGCCAGCGCTGTGGCCGACCGTCAGCTGAGTCTCGAGGTCCAGCCGTAGGCGCGTGCGCCGGGGCCGGGCTGCTCACCTGGCGGTGGTGCCGAAGGCGCGGGTGAGGTGTCGCGCCGCCTCCTGTTGCGCCTCCTCGGCCTTGCCGAGCACCGCGGCGGCACCGAAGAACTCGTGCATCACCCCGTCGTAGTGGCGCAACGTGGTGTCCACGCCGGCCTCCTCGAGCCGGTGCGCCCAGTCCTGGCCCTGGCTGCGCAGGACGTCGCGCTCCGCGGTGATGACCAGGGTCGGCGGCAGCACCCGCAGACGCTCCGTCGGCACTCCGAGCAGGTCGACTCGCTGGTCGCTCGCTGCGTCGGGTGTGCCCGCGAAGGCGTGCATCGCCATCCAGGACAGCAGCGGACGGTTGAGCGGGCGAGCGTCGGCGGCGTCCGTCATGGAGGCGCCGTGCTGCTCGGGGGTGACGAGCGGGTAGACGCACACCTGGGCGACCGGCAGCGCCTCTCCTGCCTCGGCCAGCTGCAGGCAGGTCGCAGCGGCCATGTTGCCGCCCACCGACTCCCCACCGATCGCGATGCGGGAGGCGTCGCCACCGATGGTGGCGGCATGCTGGGCCACCCAGCGGTACGCCGCCAGGACGTCGTCGTGGGAGGCCGGGAACACCGCCTCGGGGGCGCGCCGGTAGTCGGGCGAGACCACGATCGCACCTGTCTTGTTGGCCAGGCCGCGGCAGGAGGCGTCGTAGGTGTCGATGTCGAACAGCACCCATCCGCCGCCGTGGATCCACATGAGCACCGGTCGAGGACCGGGACCGCCAGCCTCGGGGGTGTAGACGCGCAGGGTCTGCTCGCCGCCGGCGGCGTCCGGGATCCGCAGGTCCTCCACCGACGCCACCGGCTCCGGACCGTCGATGCCGCGGTCGGCCATCACCTTCTTGACCGCGGCGTCGGGGCCGGGCTGCTTGCGGGCCTGGTCGGGCTCCAGGATCTCGAAGGGCAACGGCCCGAAGGAAGCATGCGCGTCCACGATGGCTTGAGCCTCCGGGTCGAGCGCGCCGGAGGGGTCGGTGCCCATCTCCTTCTGCTTGCCCGACAGCAGGTCGCGCACGTGGTCGAGCGGCTTGGCCAGCATCCCGGCGATCCTCTCGGCGATGCCCTCGTCGGGGGCTGCGGGATGCGGCCGGGTCGGCGCCTGGCGCTTGGCGGCGAGGAACTCCTCACCCAGCTGCGCCATCCGTGGGGCGCCGGCCTTCTGGCGGAACTCGGGCAGCTCCTCGTCCTCCTCATCGTGCACGTGGTGGCGCACCACGTCCATGAGCGAGGTCAGCGACTGCTCGAACTCCTCCTCCCCCGGCTCGGTGCGCCCCAGCACGACCAAGAGCTCCTTGATCTGCTGGTGCTCGTGCTCGGCGTCGTCGTGCTCGTCCCTCATCCCGAGCTCCGGCCAGATGGGGTAGAGCACCGTCTCCTCGGCGAAGGCGTGCAGGGCGAGCTCGAAGCTGATCTGGTCCACCAGCACCCGGCGGTTGCCGCGGCCCGCCTCCAGGTGCTGGAACTGGCGCTCGACCACAGCGTGGTCGTCAGCGATCAGGTGGTCGATGTCGCCGGGCTGGGTCGGGTAGGACAGTGCCACAGGAGCCTCCGCGGGATCGGGTGCTCACCGGGTACCCGTTATGGAGGGCCGCATCCCGGTCGGCGAACCGATCGTCGGCGCGCGAAACCGATGCAGAGCGTCGGCGTACCGCGCCGGTTCAGGCGCGCGAGCAGGCGCTGACCCGGCTCATCGCCGCCGCACACCGACTCGCCGATATGGACGGCGGTTGACCGAGCCTTGCACCGCCCTTCGGGTGCCGGGTCTCGGCGGCCCGATCGCGGGCAACTGCTGCACCCGAACGGCTCAGGGAGGGCCGGTGAGCGCCCGATGAGGAAGGCGCACCCCGCTCAGCCGCTCGGCTGACCAGCCGGCCGATCTTGGAGGACCTGTTCATGAAGCGTTCCACTCACCTGGCGTCCGCCGCCCTTGCCGCTGTGCTCGTGGGCGGTGCGAGCGGCCCGTCCGTCGCCGCCGACCAGCAGTCGGTCGTTCGCGACAACGGCACCGTGCACGTCGCCGCCAAGAGCAAGTCGAACGCCAGCGCGAAGGCTCCTCTGAAGAACCGGGCGAAGAGCACGAGCAAGAAGCAGGGCGAGGACCGCCGCGCCAGCAAGTCACGCGCTCAGGACAAGTCGAGCCGCGCCGCGGACAAGCAGGCGCAGCAGGCACTTCGCGCGGTGGCGCAGGTCGACAAGCTCCTCAGCAAGGCGGTCGCGCAGGTGCGGACGGCGAAGCTCGACGGTGAAGACCGGACCACCCTCCTCGCGAACATCAACGCTGACCGGGCGTTGCTGGCCGACCTGGCGAGCACCCTGAAGGACAGCGCCGGCTCTGCTGACGCCGCCGCGGCGCAGGCCTGGGTGAAGGAGCTCCGACCCCAGAACTACAGCCAGGTCATCAACCAGTACCGCGCCATCAGCCGACTCCTCGAGGACATCGACGAGCTCTGGGTCGAGACCGAGGAAGGCAGCGCGGAGGAGGCGGCACTCGACGAGGCCGAGGTCGCCGTCTACCAGGCCGCCGACCTGGCCGATCTGGTGACCGCCCGCAGCACGGTCGCCGACCTCCAGGCCATCACCAGCCAGCTCTCCGCCGCCCAGGCCGCGGTCGACGCGGTGGCGGCAGCTCTTGCCGCTGGCGCCAGCGACGACGGCGCTGCGGACACCGAGGAGTGACCTCCTCACCGCAGCGCCGCCTGGGCTGACAGTCGGCAGGTGTTTGCGGGCCGACCGGACGGGCCACCGGTGCTTGTCGGCGTACCTGCCGCCTAGGGAGGAACATGATGAGTCCGGAACTTCTGTCGCGTGCCCTCGTCGTCGTGGGCGGCCTGAACTGGGGTCTGGTCGGGCTTGCCCGCTTCGACCTGGTCGCCACGCTCACCGGGAACCGGTTCGGCGGCACCAACGCCGCCACCCGCCTGGTCTACCTCGCCGTCGGCACCGCTGCAGCGGTGGAGGCAGCCAAGCTGGTCCAGGAGCTCCGCGACTAGACGGCGGTCCGAGGTGCCGTGGGCAGGAGATCCGCGGCACACCGGCGTTCGGACCCCGCCGGGAGGGAACGTCCGCCCGGCAGTGGGTGTTGTTCCTGTGTGACGTCCCATGGCGAGAGCAGGACCACCACCCGCGTGCAACCCGACCTGGCCGAGCGGCTGCTCGACATCAAGCGGATCTACCACGAGCCCGACATCGAGCGGTTCTCCCGCGCCCAGCAGGTGCTGGCCCGGTTCCCGGACGCGGAGCGCATCGAGGTCCCCTCGCACCTGGCCATTCCGGGCCTCTACGGCAACGAAGGCAACATCGAGGACTGGGTGCGCATCAAGCGCGAGGTGCTCGTCCTCGGTGAGAAGAAGGCGCTGAGCGCGCGGCGCAACGACCGCTCCAGCGACTGGATCGCCCCGTCGACCGCAAACGGGTGCGCGATGGCGTGCTCCTACTGCTACGTGCCGCGCCGCAAGGGCTTCGCCAATCCGATCACCGTGTTCGCCAACATCGAGAAGATCACCGGCTACCTCGAGCGCCACGCCGCCCGCCAGGGCGTCAAGCCCGAGCCCGACCAGCGCGACCCGCGTGACTGGGTCTACGACATCGGCGAGAACAGTGACTGCTCCGCCGACGCACTGGTCTCCGACAACGTGCGTGACCTGGTGGGGTTGTTCGGCCGGTTGCCTCACGCCAAGGCGTCCTTCGCGACCAAGCTGGTCAACCGCGACCTGCTCGACTACGACCCGCGCGGCGGGACCCGGGTGCGCTTCAGCCTGATGCCGGCCGAGGACTCCAAGCTCGTCGACGTCCGCACCTCCAAGGTCGCTGACCGCATCGCCGCCCTCGACGACTTCGTCGAGGCCGGTTACGAGGTGCACCTGAACTTCAGCCCGGTCATCGTCCACGAAGGATGGAAGGAGGCGTGGGCGGAGCTGCTCGAGCAGGTCGCCGACGGCACCAACGAGCGCACGAAGGCGCAGCTCGCGACCGAGATCATCTTCCTCACCCACAACCAGGACCTGCACGAGGTCAACCTCGGTTGGCACCCCAAGGGCGAGGACCTGCTGTGGCGGCCCGATCTGCAGCAGCCGAAGCGCAGCCAGAGCGGCCAGTGGAACGTCCGCTACAAGAGCCCCTGGAAGGGCCGCTGGGTGCAGGAGCTCGTCGACCTCGTCGGTGAGAAGCTCCCCAGCTGCCGGGTGCGGTACGCCTTCTGATGTGGGCGTGATCGTCCGCCGATAGGACGACGTGCTGCCACCTCGCGGTCCGCGAATTGTCAGATCGGACGCGCGCCGACCGATCATGGCAGCGACGTACTGCGGGCGTGCCCGCCTCAGGACGCGACACCGCACGAACGACCGGCGCCCTGCGCCCACGAGGAGCCACGATGCAGACCCGCCGACGTCTCACCGCGATCGCCGCGATCGCACTGGCGCTGCTCACCACGGCTGTCCCCGGGGTCGAGGCGGCGCGTCCGGAGAACCCCGGCAACCCGCTCGCGGCGGCCGTGCCGTGGCACCACTCGACGATCACCACGGCGGCCAACCCGGAGCTGCGCAACTACCTCGCCGAGACCGACCCCGCCAAGAAGTCCGCACTGGCCAAGATCGCCCTCACGCCCCGGGCCCGCTGGTTCGCCAACTGCCGCAGCTGCAACGTCGCCACGGTCCGCCAGGAGGTCTCCCGTTACGTCGCCGACTCCCAGCGCGGCGACCCGAACGCGCTCGTGCAGCTCGCCATCTTCGGCCTCTGGCCCAAGGGCGAGGTGGTCCGCGGCAAGCGGCCGAAGATGTCGTGGTCGATGGCGAAGTACCAGCGCTGGATCTCCGAGATCGCCGCCGGTATCGGCGACGCGCGAGTCGCGATCATCCTCGAGCCGGACCTGGCCATCTCGGCCAACCACTCCAACAACGGGCGTGCGATGCGCGACCCCAGCCCCCGCAAGCGGACGGCCATGGCGGCCTGGTCGGCGCGTTACCTCTCGCGGAGCCTGCCTCGCGCGGCGATCTACCTCGACGCCGGTTCGGCGGACTGGCTCTACGTCGACGAGGCGGTGCGCCTGCTCCTGGCCAGCGGCATCCAGCACGTGCGCGGCTTCGCTCTCGGCGCGACCCACTACGACTCGGTGGCCGACAACGTGCGCTACGCCGACCGCCTGCGCGCAGCCCTCGCCAGCAGGGGCGTGCCGGGCAAGTACGCCGTCATCGACACCGCCGACAACGGCTCCC
>JAPSKJ010000063.1 GCA_031177735.1 Nocardioides sp. | reverse complement strand
CGGAGTTCGCCGCTCGGCGCACCCGACGCGAGATCGAGGGCAAGCTCGTCGAGGGCTGGTTCACCGAGGACTTCACCCTCGCCGAGATCCGCACCTTGCACGCGCCCGGGCCCGACCAGCCGATCATGACGTTCGACGAGCTGCTGCTCCTCGTCGCCGAGGAGTCCGACCGGGTCGGCCGCCGCATCGGCCTCCACGTCGAGGTCAAGACGCCGGCGTACTTCGCGGGCCGTGGCCTCCCGATGCTCTGGCCGCTGCTGGACACCCTGCGCGACCACGGCCTGGACCGCCCCGGCTCGGGGATCTGGCTGCAGTCCTTCGACCGGGGCTTCGTGCAGATGCTCGACCCGCTGACGTCGCTGCCGCTGGTGCAGCTGGTCGACGAGGACGACCCGCTCGACCTGCACGCGGTGGCCGCCTACGCCGACGCGATCGGCCCTGCGCGGGGCCGGGTGCTCCGGGAGGACGTCTTCTCGACCGGTCTCGTCGGCCGCGCCCACGCCGCCGGACTGAAGGTCTTCGTGTGGACGCTGCGCGGTGGCGTGGGCCAGGCCCGGGCGTTCTTCGCGGAGGGCGTGGACGGCGTGTTCAGCGACTACGCCGACCGGGCCGCGCTCGGGCGCCTCGAGCACCTCACCGACGCCGTCGACGCCTGACCACTCGACACGCGACCCGGGCCCTCAGCGCCCGGAGTGCTTGCGAGCCCCCGAGATGGAGACCGCGGCCAGGCCCGCCGCGCCGGCGACGACCCACGGCACCGGCAGCAGCCAGCGGATGTCCTCGCCGGTCACGACGTCGGTCTGGATCAGCGCCCAAGCCCCGACGAAGCACAGGAACGCCAACCCCATGACGAGGTGACCCACGCTCACCGGGTGGCGGCCGGAGGAGGTCACCCGCTCGTGGTCCGGCTCCTCGACCGGGCCGCTGCCGTCCGCGTCGTAGGCCGTCTGGTCCACGGTGGTGTCCTCGCGGTCGTCGTGCTGGGCCTGATCGTCGAATGGGGCGTCAGGGGTGCCCGGGGCGTCCGGGGTGGAGGGCTGCTGCTCGTTCATCGCTGGATCCCGTCCTGGAAGCGGTTGTCCCACAGGTCGGCGTCGTCCTCGTCGAGGATCTCGATCTGGCCGACGCTCAGGTGGGCGTCGATGGTGAGCACGGGCGCGTCGCTCGTGCTTCCGGGGCGGCTGCCGGAGAGACCGGTGTCGATGCCGCCGGTGCTGTTGTCGAAGATGTCGATGCCGCCGGGGCCGTCCACGTCGGCGTCGGCCCGGACCGCCAGCTCGTCGGGGAGGACGACCTCGATCCGGCCGACGGACCCGTCGATGTCGAGCGAGCGGCCGTTCAGGCCACTGAGGTCGGTGATCGTGGTCAGGTCGATCTGCAGCTCGGCCGCGTCGAACTCGTAGCGCTCCTGCAGCTCCGCCGCGGTCGTGGGCGCCACGACGATCCGGTCGCTCTCCCAGTCGACCTCCTGGGCCGCGATCGAGGCCACCAGGGCGACCGTGGCCACCAGGCCGACGAAGATCAGCCCGCCCGCACGGCCCCAGAAGGCACCCAGCACGAGCATCACGCCGGTGACGCCGACGGCCAGGGCGGCGTACGCCGGGTCCGGCACGTCCACGGCGGGGGCGGCGTCGATGGTGCCGAGCACGCCCTCGAGCAGGGCGATCAGGGCGAGGGTGAACCAGAACAGGATCGGCCCACGCTTGCGTGGCTTGGCCGGCGGCGGCACGTAGTAGTACGGCGGGGCGGCGGGCGGTGCAGGCGGGACGGGCACGGTCGCCGTCGGCGCCGCCCCGGGCCAGGCCGTGAACGTCGGGGCGCCGGCGTCCGCAGACGCGGGGGCATCGGGAGCCGGGGGCGTCCCGGGAGTCGGACCGTCGCCGGGCGCCTGGCCGGAGGCGGGCGCGGGGCCGTAGGTGGGTGCCGGGCCGTACGCCGGCGGCGGCCCGTAGACGGGCGCGCCGCTCGCCACGGAGCCGTCCCGGCTGCGGTCGCGCCGGCTGACGAAGTAGAGCACCACCAAGGCGATGATCGCGATCGGCCACGGGAACTCGAACCGGCCGACGGAGTCACCGAGCAGCGCGAGCACGCCCAGACCCGCTGCCACGTACAGGGCGACCGCGCGGCTGCGGTCGTCGACCGAGATCACCGCGTCGCCGGTGTGCTCCTCGGGCACCAGCAGCCAAGCCGCGCCGTAGAGCAGGAGGCCGGCCCCACCGAAGAAGACCAGGACGACGAAGGCGACGCGCAGGATCGCGGGGTCGATGTCGAGGTGGCGGCCGAGGCCGCCGGCGACGCCGGCGACGTACCGCCCCTCAGGGCTCCCGCTGCGGGTACGCCGGAGGCGGCCGAGGTCGCGGGCCTCGTCGCGGGTCACGCGGGGGCCGTCGTGGGGACCGTCGTGGGCGTGGCCGGGACCCGGCGGAGTGTCGGTGGGTGTCGTGCTCATGGCTCAACCTTCGACCCTCGCGGGCACGCGCACCATCGGGGACGACCCTGAATCGCGGTGGTCGCGACCGGTCGAGGCTCAGGGTCGGGTAGGGGGCGGTCCTCATGGTCGCGCGCCTGACCACGTGTGACGATGGGACCGTCATGACGAGCACCTCCACCGCCGGCCCGACCGTCGGGACCTCCGCCGGCCCCGCCGTGCGGCTGCCGCGCAAGGCCTTCCGCGACACCGAGTCGCCCGTGGTCGGCGGTGTGGCGGCCGGGCTGGCGCGCCACCTCGCGCTGCCGGTGATCTGGGTGCGGGTCGCCTTCGTCGTCCTCGCCGTCTTCGGAGGGCTGGGGGTCGGCCTCTACGCCGGCCTGTGGCTGGTGCTTCCGGCCGACTCCCGCTTCGAGACGAGCACGCCGGGCGCCGAGAGCGCCACCCGTGGTGGCCGGCGCCCGAGCCGGATCCGTCGCCTGGCCGACGCCGGCCCCGCGGTGGCGCTGGGCGCCCTCGCCATCGGTGTCGTGCTCGTCATCCAGGCCGTCCTCGGCGTCGGGGTGATCTTCTGGGCCCTGGTGATCGGCATCGCGGGCATCGCCGTGCTCTGGCGCCAGGCGGATGAGGCACAGCGCACCCGATGGGTCGACACGACCAGCCGGCTGGACCCGGTCCGGCTGCTCGTCGGCGACGGCTGGGGCGCCTGGGGCAGGATCCTGGCCGGTGCCGTGCTGCTCGTGTGTGCGGTGCTGCTCACCTTCTTCGGGTCCGGCGCCCCGACCGGCGACGTCGGCAGCGTGCTCGCGGCGATGGCGCTGGCCCTGGTCGCCGCGCTGGTCGTGGTCGGCCCGTGGCTGCACCGGATGGCCACCGACCTCTCCGCCGAGCGTGAGGAACGCATCCGCTCCCAGGAGCGCGCCGACGTGGCCGCCCACCTGCACGACTCGGTGCTGCAGACCCTCGCGCTGATCCAGAAGAACGCCGCCGACCCCGCGGCGGTCGCCAAGCTCGCCCGCGCCCAGGAGCGCGACCTCCGGTCCTGGCTGTACGCCGGCGAGTCGGTCACCGACCAGACGCTGGCCGGAGCCCTGCGCACTGCGGCCGCCGAGGTCGAGGACACCTTCGGCGTCCCCGTCGACCTCGTCGTCGTCGGCGACGACGTCTCGGCGGGGGAGGCCGTGCGTCCGCTGGTCGCCGCCGCCCGTGAGGCGCTCGTCAACGCTGCCAAGCACGCGGGCGTGCCGCACGTCGACGTCTACGCCGAGCTCGGCCCGGACCGGCTCGAGGTGTTCGTGCGCGACCGTGGCGTCGGGTTCGACCGTGACCGGGTGCCGGATGACCGGCACGGGGTCAGTGACAGCATCATCGGGCGGATGACCCGCCATGGCGGCACCGCGGTCGTACGCTCGGCTCCCGGTGAGGGGACCGAGGTGCGGCTGACCCTGCCGCGTCCTGAGGAGGGAGCAGCATCATGACCGTGCGCGTCCTGGTCGTCGACGACCACGCCATGTTCCGCAGCGGAGTGCGGGCGGAGCTGGCCCGTGAGGGTGCCGGAGTCGTCGAGGTCGTCGCGGAAGCGGCCGACGTCGACGAGGCCATTGCGGCGCTCGCCGAGCACCAGCCCGACGTCGTACTCCTCGACGTGCACCTGCCGGGCGGTGGCGGTGCCGAGGTGATGCGTCGGCAGCCGCCGCAGAGCAAGCCCCTCTTCCTGGCGCTGTCGGTCAGCGACGCCGCGGAGGACGTGATCGGCACGATCCGAGCCGGGGCGCGTGGCTACGTCACCAAGACGATCACCGGCGGTGAGCTGGTCGACGCGATCCGCCGGGTCGCTGACGGCGATGCGGTGTTCTCGCCTCGCCTCGCCGGCTTCGTGCTCGACGCGTTCGCCGGGACCATCGACGTGGCCGCCGTGGACGAGGACCTCGACCGGCTCACCGAGCGCGAGCGCGAGGTCATGCGGCTGATCGCGCGGGGCTACTCCTACAAGGAGGTCGCGCGGGAGCTGTTCATCTCCATCAAGACCGTGGAGACCCACATGTCCAGCGTGCTGCGCAAGCTGCAGCTGTCCTCGCGTCACGAGCTCACCCGCTGGGCGTCGGACCGCCGCCTGCTCTGAGCCGAGTCATGGGACGCGCTTGGTCGGGCAACCGGGGCGCATGACCTCAGCGCAGACGGCGGAGAAGCCGCAGGAGCTCAAGCGCTCCATCACCGGGCGTCAGCTGTTCTTCTACACCCTGGGCGACGTCCTCGGATCCGGCATCTACGTGCTCATCGGCCTGGTCGCCGCGGCGGTCGGCGGCGCCTTCTGGATCGCCTTCGCCGTGGGTGTCGCCGTCGCGGCGATCACCGGAAGCGCCTACGCGGAGCTGGTCACCAAGTACCCCCGGGCTGCCGGCGCGGCGCTCTACGTCAACAAGGCGTTCGGCAGCACCGTGCTGACCTTCCTGATCACCGTGTCGTTCCTCTCGGCCAGCTTCGCCGCCACCGGGTCGTTGGCGAGCGGGTTCTCGCAGTACTTCGCAGAGCTCTGGCCGGGGCCGCCGGCGCTCCTCGTCTCGCTCCTGTTCGTGGCCATGCTGACGATCGTCAACCTGATCGGCATCACCGAGTCGGTGGTGGTCAACATGGTGATGGCGTTCGTCGAGATCGCCGGCCTGCTCATCATCCTGGCGTGCGCGATCTGGTTCGTCGCCGAGGGCGAGGCCCGCTTCGGCACGCTGGTCGACTTCAACGCCGAGGGCAATCCTGCCCTCGCGGTGCTCGCCGGCGTCGCGCTCTCGTTCTTCGCGATGACCGGCTTCGAGAACACCGCCAACGTCGCCGAGGAGACCGTCGACCCGCACCGCTCGTTCCCGCGCTCGTTGATCGGCGGCATGGTCGTCGCGGGCGTGGTCTACGTGCTGGTCTCGATGGCGGCCGCGCTCACCGTGGACACCAGCACGCTCGCCGACTCCGACGTGGCGCTGCTCGAGGTGATCAAGCAGGGGATCCTGCCGCTGCCCACCGGGTTCATGAGCACGCTGTTCACCGTGATCGCGATGATCGCCATCACCAACACCGCGCTGGTCACGGTGGTCACCCAGCCGCGCATCCTCTACGGGATGGCCAACGAGGACGTCGTTCCTGCGGTGTTCAGCCGACTGCTCCACGGGCGCCGCAGCCCGTGGGTGGGCCTGGTCTTCAGCGCGGCGGTGGTGGGCGGCCTGCTCGCGGTCGGCACGCTGCTCACCGAGGCCGGCGTCGGCCTGGACCTGGTGGCCCGGTTGGCCACCGTCACGGTCGTGTTCCTGCTCTTCATCTATGCGCTGGTCATCGTGGCGGCGTTGAAGCTGCGCGGCCAGGACGAGCACGAGCGGACCTTCCGCGCCAACACCCCGCTGCTGCTGATCGGGCTGGTCGGCAACATCGCGATCCTGGCCTGGTCGATCTACGACGACCCCACGTCGCTGCTGTGGTGTGCGGCGCTGGTGGGTGTGGGTGTGGTGCTCTTCGTGCTCGAGTACACCTTCGGCCGCCCCGACCGCTCGGAGGGCGCCCGACGCGGGGACCCGACCAACGTGGCCTAGGAGCGCTCCGCTTAACCTTCAGCCATGGAGATCGTCCGGCTGGTCCTGCTGCTCGTCCACCTGCTCGGCTTCGCGGCCCTCTTCGGCGGCCTCATCCTCCAGGGACGCGAGCCGGTCAAGCGCGTCAACGCCCTGATGCGTGACGGTTCCGGGACCGCCTTCGTCGCCGGCCTCGCGCTGGTGGGCGTGCTCGAGGCCGGCGACGCGGACGTCGACCACGCCAAGGTGGGGGTCAAGCTCGCCATCGGCCTGGTCATCCTGGCGCTGGTGATGGCGAACGTCCGCCGGGAGCGGATCCCGCAAGGCCTGTGGATGGCGCTGCTGGTGCTCACCGTGGCCAACGTGGCCGTCGCGCTCTTCTGGGCGCCGGCGCACGGCAGCTACTAGCCCTCAGTAGGCCACCGAGATGTGCTCGCGCTGGTGCTCGCCGCGCTCGAGCACGTCGATGATCGCGAGCGCGAAGTCCGCACCCGAGATCTCGGACTTGCCGTCGGCGTCGAAGAGCGCCACCTCGCCGCCGAGCCGGTAGCTGCCGGTCGCCTCGCCCGGGTTGAACGAGCCGTAACCGCCGGCCGGGCTGACGAACAGCCAGTCCAGGCTCTCGGGGGCCGACGTGACGAACCAGTCGCGCAGCGCTTCCATCTCCAGCGCCTCGGCGCGGTACTGCTCGGGGATCTCGCCCTCGGTGAACCTCGGCGCGCCCGGTGCCGGCCGCAGCGAGGAGAACCCGCCCACGACCACGAGCCGAGCGCCCGCCTCGGCCGCCGCCGCGGCGTACGACTTGTAGAGGCCGGTCAGCCGGCCCTCCAGCTCGCCGCGGGGCGACAGCGTCGCGATGACGACGTCCGCCTTGGGGAAGATCTCGGTCGCGCCTGCGGCGTCGCCGGTGCGGTAGTCGACGGTCTCGACCGGCTCGCGCGGGGCCGACCGGCTCCAGGAGATGACGGCGTGGCCGCGGCCGGTCGCCTCCCGGGCCAGGTTGGCGCCGGTGTAGCCGGTGCCGCCGATGATCGCGATGGTGGACATGCAGAACTCCTTCATGGGTGGTCAGCGCCAGCCGAGGGCGGGCGCGACGTGGGTGAGGACCGACTCGAGGACGTGGGCGTTGTAGTCCACGCCCAGCTGGTTGGGCACAGTCAGCAGCAGGGTGTCCGCGGCGGCGATCGCCTCGTCGGCGCGGAGCTGCTCGATGAGCTTGTCGGGCTCGGCCGCGTAGGAGCGGCCGAAGATCGCGCGGTAGTTGTCGATCACGCCGACCTGGTCGCGGTCGCTGGCCTCGTGCCCGAAGTAGGCCCGGTCGGCGGCGCTGACCAGCGGGAAGATGGACCGGCTGACCGACACGCGCGGCTCGCCGGCGTGGCCGGCCGCCTGCCACGCCTCGCGGTAGACCTCGATCTGCTTGCGCTGCTGGACGTGGAACGGCTCGCCGCTCTCGTCCTCCTTCAGGGTCGAGCTCATCAGGTGCATCCGCCGCTCGGCGGCCCAGCGCGCCGTGGAGTTCGATCCGGCGCCCCACCAGATCCGGTCGCGCAGTCCTTCGGAGTGCGGCTCGATCCGGAGCAGGCCGGGCGGGTTGGGGAACATCGGACGCGGGTTGGGCTCCGCGAAGCCCTCGCCGTCGAGCAGCTGGAGCAGCACCTCGGTGTGGCGGCGTGCCATGTCGGCGTCGGTCTCACCCTCGGCGGGGGAGAAGCCGAAGTAGCGCCAGCCGTCGATGACCTGCTCCGGGGATCCGCGGCTGATGCCGAGCTGGAGCCGCCCGTCGGCGATCAGGTCGGCGGAGCCGGCGTCCTCCGCCATGTAGAAGGGGTTCTCGTAGCGCATGTCGATCACGCCGGTGCCGATCTCGATCCGGCTGGTCCGCGCGCCGACGGCGGCGAGCAGCGGGAACGGCGAGGCGAGCTGCCGGGCGAAGTGGTGCACCCGGAAGTACGCGCCGTCGGCACCCACCTCTTCGGCGGCTACGGCAAGGTCGATCGACTGGTGCATCACGTCGGAGGCCGACCGCGTCTGCGAGTGCGGGGAGGGCGTCCAGTGGCCGAAGGACAGGAACCCGATCTTCTTCACATTTGATTCAACCATCAACGACCGTCAGCATTCCCGAGCCGCCGCCGACCACGCTGCTGTCCGTCGCTCCACGTAGGCTGGGCGCAGCATGAGCACCCCCATTCCCGGCCTTGCCGACCTGGCCGCCTTCGCCGCTGCACCCGCCACCGAGGAGGCGCGCACGACCCGGCGCGGGCCCTCCGCTGACGAGCTGCTCGAGGGGCTCAACGAGCCGCAACGGGCCGCAGTCGTGCACGAGGGCACGCCCCTGCTGGTGGTGGCGGGCGCCGGCTCGGGCAAGACCCGGGTGCTCACCCGCCGGATCGCCTGGCTGATCGCCCAGCGGGGGGCCCACCCCGGCAGCGTGCTGGCGATCACCTTCACCAACAAGGCCGCCGCTGAGATGAAGGAGCGGGTCGAGGAGCTGGTCGGCAAGCGCGCCCGACTGATGTGGGTCTCGACCTTCCACTCCGCCTGCGTGCGGATCCTGCGCAAGGAGATCGACCGGATCGGCTTCAAGTCCGGGTTCTCCATCTACGACGCCGCCGACCAGAAGCGACTGATGACACTGGTCTGCAACGACCTCGACCTCGATCCGCGGCGCTACCAGCCCGGGACGGTCCTGCACTGGGTCAGCGACCAGAAGAACGAGCTGCGCGACCCCGAGGAGGCGACCAAGGACGCCCGCAACAACCTCGAGGAGACCTACGCCGCGGCGTACACGCTCTACCAGCGGCGGCTGCGCGAGGCCAACGCGCTGGACTTCGACGACCTGATCATGACCACCGTGCACCTGTTCCGGCAGTTCCCGGAGGTCCGCGAGACCTACCGGCGTCGGTTCCGGCACGTGCTCGTCGACGAGTACCAGGACACCAACCACGCGCAGTACGCCCTCGTCCACGAGCTCTGCGCCGACCCGTTGGAGGAGCCGGTCGACGCCCCGGCCACGCCGCGCAGCGAGCCCGCGGAGCTGATGGTGGTCGGCGATGCCGACCAGTCGATCTACGCCTTCCGAGGCGCCAACATCCGCAACATCCTCGACTTCGAGCAGGACTTCCCCGACGCCCGGACCATCCTGCTGGAGCAGAACTACCGCTCCACGCAGAACATCCTCACCGCGGCCAACGCCGTCATCGGCCACAACAAGGGCCGCAAGGAGAAGAAGCTGTGGTCCGACGCCGGGCCCGGGGAGCGCATCGTCGGGTACGTCGCCGACGACGAGCGCGACGAGGCCCGCTTCGTCAGCGACGAGATCGACAAGCTGGTCGACAGTGGCCACCGCGCCGGCGACGTGGCGGTCTTCTACCGCACCAACGCCCAGTCGCGCGTCTTCGAGGAGGTGTTCATCCGCACCGGCCAGCCCTACAAGGTGGTCGGCGGCGTGCGGTTCTACGAGCGCCGCGAGGTGCGCGACGCGCTGGCCTACCTGCGGATGCTGGCCAACCCCGACGACCAGGTCAGCCTGCGCCGGATCCTCAACACGCCCAAGCGGGGCATCGGCGACCGGGCCGTGGCGTGCGTCAACGCGCTGGCCGAGCGTGACGGACTTCCCTTCTGGGAGGCGCTGCGCCGCGCCGACCAGGCCCCCGGTCTGGCCACCCGCTCGCTGAGCGCCATCTCGGGCTTCGTCGCGATGGTGGAGGAGCTGCAGTCGATGGTCGACGCGGGGGAGCGCCCCGACGTCATCCTGGAGACGGTGCTCGCCCGGTCGGGCTACCTCACCGCGCTGGAGGAGTCCGACGACCCGCAGGACGAGACCCGGCTGGAGAACCTCGCCGAGCTCGTCGCCGTGGCCCGGGAGTTCTCCGACGACCCGGTCGCCGGTCCGAGCGCCGACCCGAGCGACGTCGACGCGGGGCTGGTCACCCCGGGGCTCAACGACTTCCTCGAGCGGGTCGCGCTGGTCGCCGACTCCGACCAGATCCCCGACGACGATCCCGATGACACCGGCGTGGTCACGTTGATGACCCTGCACACCGCCAAGGGGCTGGAGTTCCCGGTGGTGTTCCTCACCGGTCTCGAGGACGGCGTCTTCCCGCACGCCCGTGCGCTCGGCGACGGCGGCGAGCTGGAGGAGGAGCGGCGGCTGGCCTACGTGGGGGTCACCCGCGCCCGCGAACGGCTCTACGTGTCGCGAGCGGTCGTGCGGTCCGCCTGGGGCGCGCCGTCCCACAACCCCGCCAGCCGCTTCATCGACGAGCTGCCGGTCGACCTGGTCGACTGGCGGCGTACCGCTGCCGAGCAGACGCGCTGGTCGCGCCCGGACCTGTCCGGCTCGGGCTCGGGCTCGACCGGCTTCGGGACGATCACCGGCGCCGGCCGCCGCAACTTCTCCTCCGCCGCTGCTCGGGCCGACGCGGCGGCGAAGCAGAAGCCCGCCCGTGCCGTGCCGAGCCTCGAGCCGGGCGACCGGGTCACCCACGACAGCTTCGGGCTCGGCACCGTGGTCACCGTCGAGGGCGAGGGCGACAAGGCGGTCGCGTCGATCGACTTCGGCGGGCAGGGGGTCAAGCGACTGCTCCTCCGCTACGCCCCCGTCGAGAAGCTGTAGCTCAGGACTCCATCGCCGCGGCGACCGCGGCCGCTGACGGCGTGTCGTCGGCGCGCAGGCCCGCCACCACGCCGGCCCGGTCCTCGGCCGACCGGTTCTGGCTGAGCTTGGCCTTCCCCTCGACCCGCTCGACGTGCATCTCGATCCCGACGATCGCCCGCAGGTTCTTCTCGATGTACGCCGCAGGCGCATCCGTGACCGCCCACGGCTCCTCGCGTCCGGCCTCGTGGACCTCGGTGAGGTCGGTGACCGCGGCGCGGAGCCAGCCGGCGTCGGTGTGCACGCGGACGCGGCCGGTCAGGTGGACGCTGCTGTAGTTCCACGTGGGAACGACCCGCCCGTGCTCGGCCTTCGCGGCGTACCACGACGGCGAGACGTAGGCGTGCGGGCTGGTGCACACCAGCAGCGCCGGGGTGTCGTCGGCGATGGCGC
>JAPSKJ010000521.1 GCA_031177735.1 Nocardioides sp. | reverse complement strand
TACGTCGAACCGGCATGAAGACGCTCCTGCCGGTCCTCCTCGGTGCCGCCGTGCTGCTCGCGGCGTGCGGCTCGGGGGCGGACGACGACATCGCGCGCGACCCCGCTGCCGAAGCGCCCGCCAGTCCGACCGCCCCCGCGGCACCCACGTCCGCGCCGACCTCCGTGCCCGCCGCCGACGGGCCCGTCCAGACGGCCGGGCTGGTGACCGTGATGGACACCGGCCGGCCGGAGGTCTGCCTCGGGCCGGTGGCGGAGTCCTACCCGCCCCAGTGCGGCGGCCCCGCGCTGCTCGGCTGGGACTGGGCGGCCCACCCGATGCACGAGAAGCAGGGGGACGTCACCTGGGGGTCCTTCCACCTGACCGGGATGTGGGACGGGAGCTCCTTCACCGTCCTGGAGGCCATCCCCGCCGCGCTCTACGACCAGATGGCGCCTGAGCCGAGCACTCCGCCGGCGCCGGCGCGAGAGCGCGCTGAGGCCGAGCTGCAGGCCATCGCCGAGGAGCTCGGCCGCACGCTGCCGGGC
Source organism: Nocardioides sp. (assembly GCA_031177735.1). Taxonomy (GTDB): domain Bacteria; phylum Actinomycetota; class Actinomycetes; order Propionibacteriales; family Nocardioidaceae; genus Nocardioides. The sequence goes on along the minus strand of JAPSKJ010000521.1, from coordinate 1,316 downwards.
GCGCAGGGCGCCTACGCCGTCGACGGCCACGTCTTCCTCGAGGTCATCTACGACGACGGGTCGATCCAGGCGTGGGCCGACGAGGCCTACGGGGCGAACGTGGTGGTCGTCCACCAGCAGCTCCGCGACCTCTGAGAAGCGCAGCACGGCGGGCGCTGGCGGCGCGCGCCGCCACCGCCCGCCGTCGTCTCAGAGCTCGTGGTTGGCCAGGAAGGTGCCGGACGGATCGACCGCGCGCCGGACCCGGACCAGCTCGGCGGTGTCCTCGGGGGAGAACAGCGGCCGGCCGCGGTCATCGGTGAAGGTGGGCACCCGGGTGCTCGCGGACCAGGCGGCCATCGACTCGATCAGCCGCTCGCCGGCGGCCCGTCCGGCGGCGAAGGCCTCCGGGGTCGGCGCCACCGCGACGGTGTGGAGCGCGAAGTTCCCCTCCACCCGCGACACCACGCCGCCGTCATCGGCGGAGCGGGCGAACGCACCGCCGAGATGGCGCAGCTCGGCGAACATCAGGCCGGTGCGGGTGCCGGGACCCACCTGGCGAAGGAACTCCTCGACCGCGGCGGCGTCGAGCCCGCTCAGCATCTCGTGCGTGGACACCGCCGGAGTGGGCGCCGGCGGGTCCATGTGCACCGCGAGCAGCCCCTCGGCCGGGATCCGGCCGAAGGTGTCCAGCTCCGGGCCCAGCTCGCGCAGCGGTGCGAGCACGGTCGCCGCGTGCTCGTCGTCCTCGAGGACGGCGCCGTCGATGATGACGAGGTCGCGACCGGAGAGGAACGGCGGCAGCTCGGGCAGCGGCGGAAAGCTCATCACCCGCAGCGAGGTGGTGACCGACTCCGGCGCGCTCGCCGTCCAGGACGCCCAGGCGCGGACCACCTCAGGAGCACGCTCGCGGTCCCACAGCAGCATGCCGGCGTAGACGTCGGCGTAGGGGAGCAGCTCGGTCTCGATGGCGACCACGACGCCGAAGTTGCCGCCCCCGCCGCGCACCGCCCAGAACAGCTCGGGGTGGTGGTCGGCGTCGGCGCGCACCAGCGTCCCGTCGCCGGTGACGAGCTCCACGGCGCGCACCAGGTTGGCGGCCACGCCGTGGCGGCGGCCGTAGAAGGAGAGCCCGCCGCCGAGCAGGTAGCCGGCTGCCGAGACGTCACCCGCGCTGCCGTGCGCGGCGGTGAGCCCGTGCGGCGCGGTGGCCGCGATGACGTCGTGCCACAGGGTGCCGCCGACGATGCGCGCGGTGCGCGCGGCGGGGTCGACCGAGACGCCGGTGAGGTGCTGCAGGCGCACCAGCACGACGTCGTCGAGCGGTACGTCGGTGA
>JAPSKJ010000520.1 GCA_031177735.1 Nocardioides sp. | reverse complement strand
GCGCGCACCACCCGCTCCCGCACCTCCACGACCATCCGGTCCGGGGCGTCCTCGACCAGCTCCACGCCGAGGAACTGGGTCACCAGACCACGCACCCGCAGCCCACGGTCGACCCAGGCGCGCAGCATCCGCGCGTCCGCGCGACCGGCCGCCGATCCGTCGGCGTAGAGCGCCCGCAGCCGGGCGAGGTCGCCGGTGGCCCAGGCCGCCGCGCGACGCTCGTCCCACGACCGCAGGGCCGTCGCCGCCACGGCCGCCGGCCGCTCCACCCGCACCGGCGCCGCCGACGCTCCCGACGAGCCGGGTGCAGCATCGGACGACGCGCTCGGCCGTGCACCGGGTGTGGACGCCACCGGCGCGGCTCCACCCCCCGGCCACGCCGCGACCCCGGCCGCAATGGCGGCGGCGGTGATCGCGCAGGCCAGGAGCAGCACCCGCAGCATCCCCAGCGCCGTTCCCATGGCGCCAGTCCTACCCCGATCCGGCCGCAGCCGTCGGCGGTCCTCCACAGGGGCACCCCACCGGCCGGCGTGATCGGCGGGAGTACGCTCCATGACCGTGAGCGGTCCACGGTTCGAGAGCCTCGGTGTCGTCGACTACCTCGAGGCATGGGAGCTGCAGAAGCAGGTGCACGCCCGGGTCGTCGCCGGCGAGCAGCCCGACACGGTGCTGCTCCTGGAGCACCCACCCGTCTACACCGCCGGCAAGCGCACCGATCCCGACGAGCGCCCGGTCGACTCCGGCGGCGCTCCGGTCATCGACGTCGACCGCGGCGGCAAGATCACCTTCCACGGCCCCGGGCAGCTGGTCGCCTACCCGATCGCCCGCCTGCCCAAGCACGTGAAGGTCGTCGACTTCGTGCGCCGCATGGAGGAGGCGATGATCCGCACCTGCGCCGACCTCGGCGTCACCGCCGCACGCGTCCCCGGTCGCAGCGGTGTTTGGCTGCAGGCCGACGCGCGGGGCCCGGAGCGCAAGATCGCCGCGATCGGCCTGCGCGTCAGCAAGGGCGTCACCATGCACGGCATCGCGATCAACTGCGACGTCGACCTCGCGTGGTACGACCGGTGCATCCCCTGCGGCATCGCCGACGCCGGTGTCACGACGCTGAGCGCCGAGGCCGGCCGCGCCGTCACCGTCGCCGAGGTCGAGCCGGTGCTGCAGCGCCACCTCGAGCACTACCTGGCCTGGGAGCCCTACGAGGCCACGCCCGACTACGAGCCCCGCCCGGAGCCCGGTCGCGCCCCGCGGGTCACGCTGCTCACCCCGTCGCTGGGCTGAGCGCTGCATTCAAGGCGGCGCTCAGCGCTCAAGGCAGCGGGATGTCGTTGGCGTCCTTGCCGGCCTGGTAGGCCGCGGACAGCTCCGCGTAGGTCTCGGTGACCGCCGCGATGCGTGCGGTGAGCGCGGCGTCGCCGCGAGCCAGGTCGTGCAGCGAGGTGGCGGTCCAGTAGGCGTTGCTGCGCCGGTAGCCACCGCCGAAGACCTCCTGCAGGATCCGCAGGTCGTGCGGGATGGCGAAGCTGTCGCGGGAGTCCTCGTGGCTGAACAGGTAGGTGAAGTTGTCGAAGCCCGCCCAGGTGATGGCCGAGAGGCACAACGAGCAGGGCTCGTGGGTGGAGAGGAAGACCAGCTCGGTCGTCGGCGGCCGCTCGTCGAGCTCGTAGAACGCCTTCAGGCAGTGCATCTCGCCGTGCCACAGCGGATTGGCCGTCTCGTGGTTGCTCTCCGCCAGCACCAGCGACAGGTCGTCCTTGCGGAGCAGCGCCGCCCCGAAGATCTTGTCCCCGTCGGCGACCCGCCGCCGGGTCAGCGGCACGATGTCGTGCTCGATCACGTCCAGGAGCCGGGC
>JAPSKJ010000519.1 GCA_031177735.1 Nocardioides sp. | reverse complement strand
CCGAGCTGGTGCCCGACCGGGTCCTCGGCCGCGCCACCGCCGTCGTGCTCGGCGGCGCGACGCTCGGGATGGTGCTCGGCACACCGGTCGGCCGCTTCATCGCCGACCTGTCCGGGTGGCGGGCGTCGTTCGTGGTGCTGGCCGCGGCCAGCCTGGTCACCGCCGTGCTGGTCGCCCGGGTGGTGCCCGCCCGCGGGACGGCGGGCGGGATGGAGGCCGGCAGGGCGAGCGGCGCCCGACCGCTGGCGCCCATGGTGGCGGTGGCCCTGCTCGTCGCCGTGGTGCTGGTGGGCCACTACGGGGCCTACACCTTCATCACCGGACTGGCCGTCGAGCCGGCCGATCGGTTGCCGGGCGGCATGGGCGCGCTCCTGCTCGTCTTCGGCATCGCGTCGGCGGTCGGCGTCGCGCTGGCCGGACGGGTGATCGGGCGGACCGGGCCGGCGCTGGTCGTCGCCACCGCAGCGACCGCGGCCGCCCTGCTCGCCCTGCTCGCCGCGGAGACGCAGCCGGTGGCCGGCGTACTCGTCGTCGCCGCGTGGGGCGTCGCCTCCGGCGCCCTGCCCCCGCTGGCGCAGACGCTCATCCTGCGGCTGGCCGGGCCGGAGCGCCGAACCCTCGCCGGCGCGTTGATCCCGGTGCTGTTCAACGGCGGCATCGCGGTCGGCGCGGCCGTGGCGGCCGGGCTGGTGGCCCGTGAAGGAGTCGGTTCGCTGCCCGTCCCGTCGGCGGTGCTGGTGGCGGTGGCCGCGGTCGGTCTGCTGGTGGTCGGTCGGGCACGTGGTGCAGCTAGCGCTGGGGTTCGGGACTGACGCTGCGGCGTCGTTACCGTGCGCCGTCGCGGCGGCGCACCGGACCCGACAGCGGCGCACCGGTCCCACACCCGGGACCGCAACGCGCGCACCCCCTACGCTCGGCGGCATGGCCAACAAGGCGCCCTCGGTGGAGATCGAGGTCGACAACCGGGTGATCCGGGTGAGCAATCCCGACCGTGTCTACTTCCCGGAGTCGGGGGCGACCAAGCTGGACCTGGTGCAGTACTACCTGGCGGTCGGACCGGGCATCGTGAACGCGCTGTACGAGCGGCCCTGCATGCTGCACCGGTTTCCCAAGGGCCTGGCCGGTGACAAGGTCCACCAGAAGCGGCTGCCCGCGGGAGCTCCGCCGTGGGTGGAGACCGTCGAGCTGTACTTCCCGCGCTGGGGCCGGACCGCCGACGAGCTCTGCGTGACCGAGCTGGGGTCGGTGATCTGGGCGGTGCAGATGTCCACGGTCGAGTTCCACCCGTGGAACAGCCGGCGAGGCCACACCGAGCAGCCCGACGAGTGGCGCATCGACCTCGACCCCGGCGCCGCCTGTGACTACGCCACCGTCCGGCGGGTCGCGACGGTCGTCCACGAGGTGCTCGACGAGCTCGGCGCCGTCGGCTACCCCAAGACCAGCGGGAGCAAGGGTCTGCACATCTACGTCCGGATCGCCCCCGACCACGGCTTCGCCGACGTACGCCGGGCGGCCCTCGCCTTCGCTCGGGAGGTCGAGCGACGCTCTCCTGAGGACGTCACCACCACGTGGTGGAAGAAGGACCGCGACCCGGCCGCGGTCTTCGTCGACTGGAACCAGAACACCCGCGACCACACGATCGCCGCCGCCTACTCGGTGCGGGGCCTTCCTGACGCCCGGGTCTCCACGCCCGTCCGGTGGGAGGAGATCGACGACGCCGACCCGCGTGACTTCACCATCTTCACCGTGCCGGACCGGTTCGCCCGCGTCGGCGACCTGCACGCCGACATCGACGACCACGTCTTCGACATCGCCCCGCTGCTGGAGTGGGCCGAGCGGGACGAGCGCGAGGGGA
>JAPSKJ010000518.1 GCA_031177735.1 Nocardioides sp. | reverse complement strand
AGGCTCGCCGCCCGGATCACCGACGTGCCCGGCGCCTCGGAGACCTACCTGGGCGGCGTGGTCACCTACGCCACCGAGCTGAAGCAGGCGCTGCTGGACGTCGACGACGCGATCATCGAGCAGCACGGCGTCGTCTCCGCGGAGTGCGCCCGCGCGATGGCCAGCGGGGCGCGCGCGGCCACCGGGGCGACGTACGGCCTGTCGACGACGGGAGTCGCCGGCCCGGCGCCGCAGGAGGACAAGCCGGCCGGCACGGTCTTCGTCGGGGTCGCCGGTCCCGGGCTGGTCGACGCGGTCCAGCTGGCGCTGGACGGCGACCGGGTCACCATCCAGGAGGACACCTGCACGGAGGCGGTCCGCGCGCTGATCGGGATCCTCCGTCGGGAAGAACCACGGCTCGGGTAGCGTTGGCCCAAGGCAACGCGAGAGGAGGAGGTGAGTCGACATGGTGCTGTTCCGTCGACTGCTCGGTGACGTGCTGCGCACCCAGCGGGTCAACCGCGGCATGACCTTGCGCGAGGTCTCCGCCGAGGCTCGGGTGAGCCTGGGCTACATCTCCGAGATCGAGCGCGGCCAGAAGGAAGCCTCCTCCGAGCTGCTCGCCTCGTTGTGCGCGGCGCTCGACATGCGCCTCTCCGACGTCCTGCGTGAGGTCTCCGACGCGGTCGCCGTCGAGGAGGCCGCCCTCATGCCGACGCCGATCCCCGTCCGCGTGGACAAGCGCGGCGAGGTCGTCGCCTCCGCCGCCTGACGGTCCTTCGCCGCTCACCGCGACCCGATCGCGACCCGATCGCGACCGCACGCGTCCAGCGTGGCGGCATGAAGAAGCACACCCTCGTCGCCGCGGCGACATCTCTCGCCCTCGCCCTGACCGTGCCGGTCCTCGGCGCGTCAGCGCCCGCCTCCGCCGACACCCCTGACGGGTGGGTCGCCATCTCATCGGGCCCGGCGCCCTCTAGCACCGCCCGGACCGGCGTGCACCGCACACCCGACGGTCGCCTGCACGTCGCCTACGTGCGACCGACGCCCGACCACGCGGGAGCCCTGGCCCACGCCGCACTGGACCCGACCGGCACCGCTGTCACAACGCGTCAGGACATCGTGACTGGGTGGGCCGGACTCCACGGAGACCCCGAACTCATCGCTGACCCCGCAGGAGGCCTACAGGCCGTCTTCTCCGGGATCTACTCGACAACCACCGGTGCGGGCGGAATCTTCGCGGGCAGCCGGCTGTACCACGCTGTCTCGGACCCGCCAGTGAGCTCATGGACGTTGCCGGCGGAGTCGATCGGACGGGCGAACGGCGCCGGAAACGGCGGATACGGTCTGGACGCCCTGACTCTCCCTGACGGCCGGCCGTTCGGTGTGTGGTCGCACATCGGCTCGAGGCTGGTCTGGTTCGCCGGCACGACCACGGATCCCGGCTCCGAACCGGCGGATCCGTCCTACTCGCCCCCGGGGGGCGCGCAAGACCCCAGCCTCGCTCGGGTCGGCGACGCGGTCTACGCGGCTTGGACCAACCATGCCGGCACCTACGTCAAGCAGATCCACCCCGTCCTCGGGCCGGACCGGCAGGCTCCCGGAGCGAGCACCGTGGGAGCGACCAGCGGCCACGACGTCGCTGTCGCGACGAGCAGCACCGGCCACCTGTACCTGGCCTACCAATCCGCAGACGGCTCGGGCGTCCGCCTCTGGAACGTCACCACCGACCAGGTCGCGCCGATCCCGGCGAGCAACAGCCGCTGGGCCATGGTCGCGATCTCCCCGGGTGAGGGTGGCCGCATGTGGGTGGCCTGGAAGAGCGAGTACGGCGAGGCCAGCGTGGTCCGGTCCAACCCGACCGGCACCGCATTCGGTGTGCCGGTGCG
>JAPSKJ010000517.1 GCA_031177735.1 Nocardioides sp. | reverse complement strand
CCGCGTCCGGCCGAGGCAGCGACTACCGACTGACGCCGGCCGGGCGCGACCTCGAGCGCGTGCTCGACAGCTTCGGCCGCTGGGCCGTGGAGTGGCTCTTCGACGACCTGCGCCCCCACGACGTGCCGCCCACGACGCTGATGTGGTGGATGCACCGGCGGGTCGACCCGTCCCGGTTCCCACCCGTGCGCACGGTCGTGGAGTTCCAGCACACGGCCCCGGCACCGCAGATCATCTGGATGGTGCTCGACCGCGGCGAGGCCTCGGTGTGCCTCCAGCACCCCGGGTTCGAGAGCGACGTGGTCGTCGTGGCGACCACGCCGGCGCTGGCGGATGTCTTCCAGGGCTACAAGCGCTGGACCGAGGCCATCGCCGACGGGAGCGTGCTGGCCCACGGCCCGCCGCGACTGCTGGACGCCCTGCCAGGATGGTTCCTGTGGAGTCCGTGGGCCGAGGTCACTCGCGAGCGGGCGGACCGGGCCGCGAGGTCGCCGGTGGGCTGAGGCTCCGCCGCCACCAGCGCGAGGCGCTGGCCGCGCTCGAGGCGGCGTGGGAGTCCGGGGTCACCCGGTCGTGGGTGGCGCTGCCGCCCGGGGCGGGCAAGACCCTGGTCGGGCTCGTCACCGCGTCGCGGCTGATCGCCTCCGGCCAGATCACTCGGGCCGTCGCGCTGGCACCCAACAACGCGATCCTCGGCCAGTGGCTGCGCGGCGGCATCGAGGTCGGCCTGATCAGCTCCGACGGCCGTGACCTGGCCGCCGAGCTGACCGCCATGACCTACCAGCAGATCGCGCTCTTCGCCCCCGAGGCCGACGTCGACTACGAGGGCATCGACGAGGCGGGGGAGAGCTTCGACACCGCCGCCGGACCGGGCGGGTCGCTGATGTCACGGCTGCACCCCAACGGCCGCTCCGTCGTGGAGTCGCTGAAGGCGGCCGGCCCGATCCTGCTGATCCTCGACGAGTGCCACCACCTGCTCGAGGTCTGGGGCAGGCTCCTGGTCGAGCTCCTCGCGGAGCTGCCCGAGGCCGTCGTGCTCGGCCTCACCGCCACCCCGCCGGAGGTGATGACCCGGTCCGAAGCGGCGCTGGTCGACGAGCTCTTCGGCCCGATCGCCTACGCCGCCTCCATCCCGGCGGTGGTGCGCCAGGGCGACCTGGCGCCGTTCGCCGACCTGGTCTGGGTCACCGAGCCCACACCCCTGGAGTCGGCCTGGCTCACCGAGTCGGCCACGCGGTTCAGCGAGCTGACGGCGTACTTGATGGATCCGGAGTTCGGCTCGGTGCCGTTCCTGTCGTGGCTGGACGCACGGTTCGTGGTGCGATCGGCGCCGGGTGGCACGAGCGTCGGATGGGGCGAGGTCGTCGCGGCTGACCCCGACCTGGCCGACGCCGTGCTGCGGCTGGCGCACGCAGGGCTCCTCGCGCTGCCGGAGGGCGCCGTGGTGCACGAGCAGCACCGGCGGCCTCCGACGTCGGAGGACTGGGTCCGGCTGATCGACGACTGGGTCTCGGGGCACCTGCTGGCCGGCCCCGCGGTCGAGGCACGCGACCAGGAGGCCGACGAGCGGGCGCTCGCCGCCGTGCGGGAGGCGCTCCCCGCGGTGGGCTACCTGCTCACCCGCACCGGAGTACGCCGGAGCCGCTCGCTCGTCGACCGCGTGCTGTCCCGCTCGGAGTCGAAGATGGCCGCGGTGGTCGACATCGCCGCGGCGGAGGCCGCCGCGCTGGGCGAGCGGATGCGCCTGCTGGTGCTCTGCGACCACGAGCGGGCCGCGGCCACCGTGCCGCTGACCCTCGACGGCGTGATCTCCCCGCAGGCCGGCTCCGCGCACGCCGCGATGCGGGCGCTCCTGGCCGCCCCGGAGTCGGGCGACGCGCTGCT
>JAPSKJ010000516.1 GCA_031177735.1 Nocardioides sp. | reverse complement strand
GGCTTGACCTGGTCCACGGCGTAGGCGAGCGCGTCGGCCATGACCAGGCGCCCCTCGGCGTCGGTGTTGGTGACCTCCGTGGTGCGCCCGCCGTAGTGGCGGATCACGTCGCCGGGGCGCATCGCGTTGCCGGAGATGGCGTTCTCGGCGGCGGCGATGAGGCCGACCACCCTCACCGGGCAGCCGACCGCGGCCAGGCCGGCCATGGTCGCGATCACCGCCGCGCCACCGGTCATGTCGCGCTTCATGGTGGTCATCGAGTCGCCCGGCTTGATGTTGAGGCCGCCGGAGTCGAAGGTGATGCCCTTGCCGACCAGCACCACGGTCGGGATGGAGCGCCCGGTGAGCCGCCCGGCCTTGGCCGGTGCGTAGTCGAGCCGGATGAGGCGCGGTGGGGTGGCCGAGGCCGCGCCGACGGCGAGGATGCCGCCGAAGCCCTCGTCGGCGAGGCGCTGCTCGTCCCAGACGGTGCACTCCAGGCCCGCCTCGCGCGCCACCTCGGCGGCCTGGTCGGCGAGCCAGGCGGGGTTCTTCAGGTTGGAGGGCACCGTGGCGAGGTAGCGCGAGCGCCAGCCGGCGGTCGCGACGGCGACCGCGCGGTCCAGGTCGCTCGAGTACGCCGCCCCGACCTCGGCCAGCGTGACCGACCGGACCGGGAGCGACGCAGGCCCAGCGGAGCGCAGCGAGTAGCCGAACGAGCCGAGCGTCACGCCCGCCACGAACGGCGCCAGCGCGACCTCGGGCTCGAGCGCGGGGATGGTGGTGGCGAGGGAGTCGGCGTCTCGCACCACCCGGGCCAGCGCGGCACCGGCACGACGGAAGTCGGCGGGACGCTGCGCGCCCACGCCGACCAGCAGCACCCGGCGCAGCGAGTCGCTGCCCGCGGCCCCCGACGGGGTCGGGCAGACGGTGACCTCACCTGCTGCGCCGGTGGCGCGGTGCACGTCGAGCACGCCGAGGAGGTCGAGCTCCTCGGCGAGATCGGCGGCACCAGGGCCCAGCACGAGCGAGCCGGTCTCGTCCGCCGGCAGCACCGGCAGGGCGACGACCTCGGCGCCGGCCACGGAGTGCGGCGCCCGCTCGCTGAGCGTGAAGCCCGGAGGCGTCGTGGCGGGTTGGTCAGCCAACGACATCCTTGAGCGCGTCCCCGAGGGCACCGGCCTCCTCCGCGTTCAGCTCGACCACGAGGCGACCACCACCTTCGAGGGGCACTCGCATGACGATCCCGCGGCCTTCCTTGGTGACCTCGAGCGGACCGTCTCCCGTCCTCGGCTTCATCGCCGCCATGCGGCACCTCTTCTCCTCAGCAGCTGTGTCCGGCCGGAGACATTATCCCCTATTCGTGTGAGCCGCGCCTCGGCGGGCGCCGAAGAGCCGCAGCAGCTGCCTCGGAGCGGTGCGCCGCATCAGGCCGGTGGCGGGGTTCGTGCCGTACTCCACGGTGACCGCCGCGCCTGCGAAGTTGGCGTTGAACCAGCTCGTCATCGTGCCGTGGCAGACGCCGCCGCAGCGGAACTCCTTGCGCGGCAGGCGCAGGGCGCGGGCCAGCCGCTGGGCGAAGCGCGGGTCCTTGGTGTCGGTGTCGACGCCGTGGAGCGGCTGGTGGAAGCTGACCACCCAGCGGGGGTCGACCTCGGTGAGGAACCGCATCATCGCCCGGGTCTCCGGCTCCGATGCGGGTCGCCGGCCGGACTCGTACCTGCCGTCCAACGGCGCCCAGTCGTGCGGGTAGTTGCGGTTGAGGTCGACGCCGCGGGCGTTCTGGCGGGTGCCCCGCGCCAGGCCGTCGGGGTTGTAGACCGGAACCACCCACAGGTCGATGCCGCGCAGCCGGCGGCCCTGGCGCAGGCTGTCGAGGATCAGCCGGGTGCGCCCCTCGTCACCGTGCATCGT
>JAPSKJ010000515.1 GCA_031177735.1 Nocardioides sp. | reverse complement strand
CTCGACGCAGCGGCCGGACGCGCACGGTGGGGCCCTGGCCGAACCGCCGCGCCTGCTCGAGAGCGAACTCCAGCGCGAGCGGGAGCTTGTCGTCGTCGGGGTGCAGGTCGGCGGCGAGCTCCTCCACGAGACCGCGCAGGGCGAGCACCCCGGGGGCGGCGTCCGCCTTCGGCTCGCCCGCCGCGCGGACCGTGACAGCGACGGCCGCCGCGTGCTTGCAGCGGGCCTGCACCGGACACGTGCAGCTGCTGAACAGCCAGGCGGTGTCCGGCTCGGCCTCCAGGTACAGGCTCACCTCGTACGGCACCGGGGCCGTGCCCTGCACCTGTGCGCCCACCTGCACCGCGATCTGCGAGGTGCGGGTGACCCGGGTCGGCCCCACCGCGCCGGCCGCGGCGTACTCCCGACCTCGCGCGAGCGTCTGCGCGTCGAAGTGCTCGGCGAGCAGCTGTTCGCTCAGTGCGCTCAGGGCGTCCATCGCGGTCCATCCTTGCAGCGCCCGAGGGCGGCTCGCCCGCTCGGCTCGTTCCTCGCTACGAGCGCTCCCCGCCGGGCACCCACAGCACGTCACCCTGCTCCCGGTTCGCGTGCCGCGCCAGGATGAACAGCAGGTCGGAGAGCCGGTTGAGGTACTTGATGGCCAGGAGGTTCATCGTCTCGCCGTGCTCCGCGTACGCCGCCCAGGCCGATCGCTCCGCCCGCCGCGCCACCGTCCGGGCGACGTGGAGGTGGGCCGCGGCGACGGTGCCGCCGGAGAGGATGAACGAGCGGAGGTTCGCCAACCCGGCGTTGTACTGGTCGCACCACTGCTCGAGCCGGTCGATGTAGTCCTGCTCCACGCGCAGCGGCGGGTACTCCGGGTCCGGCACGACCGGGGTGGCGAAGTCGGCGCCCACGTCGAAGAGGTCGTTCTGCACCCGGGTCAGCACCGCGACGACGTCGTCCTCCAGCCCGCCGTGGGCCAGGGCGACCCCGATGGTCGCGTTCGCCTCGTCGACGTCGGCATAGGCGGCGAGCCTGAGGTCGGTCTTCGTGGTCAGGCTCATGTCGCCGAGCCGTGTCTCACCGGCGTCGCCGGTGCGGGTGTAGATCCGGGTGAGGTTGACCATGCGGGCAGCGTAGACGGCTCCCCGCAGGCAGGTGACGGCTGTGACGCATGTGACGCAGGCGACACGCCATCCGTGTCGATCCGGCATGCAACCGATCCACCTGCTCGAACGTCATAGTGGTAGAGGCGCCTCTCGTGGGTACGAGGGGTCACAACATCTCGGGACGTCCTGGAGCGGGTATGAACGACAGCGTGATCGATCCGAACCCCGGCAGCGCTGCCGTGGGCGCCCTCGCCGACTCGGCCCGTTCCGTGGTGGACGTCGTCACCGACGGCCCCGTGCTGATGCTCAGCGGTGACTTCGACGGGCGCAGCACCTGGGTGGTGCGCAGCGCGATCGACGACCTGCTCCGACGCTACGACGACGTCGTGGTGGACCTCAGCGGCGTCGCGATCCTGGACCTCACCGCGATCAAGGTGCTCGCCGCCGCCTCCCGCCGAGCGGCAGCGCAAGGACACCACCTCTCGCTGCGTGGGTGCTGCCCCGCCGTACGCCGCCTGCTGCACCTGTCCGGTCTGCGCCGCCTGCTCGACGTGGACCACGCCGCCACCGCCTGATCACGCCGGCCCGACCGACGCCGCGGCCGGCGCTCGCACGGGGTTGGGACGTGCCCGCCGGTGTCGGATATTCCACACCGAGCACCGGTTACCAACGAGTTAACTCCGCCCTACTCTCGGACCATGACCGATCAGCAGCGGCCGCAGAAGGACCGCCCCTGGGTGATGCGCACCTACGCCGGCCACTCGACGGCCGAGGCCTCGAACGCGCTCTACCGCACGAACCTCGC
>JAPSKJ010000514.1 GCA_031177735.1 Nocardioides sp. | reverse complement strand
GCCTGACCAGCGCCGCCCTGGCGGACCGGATCCCGCGCGGCGAGATCGTGCGCGACGTGATCCTGTCGGCGTCCTACGGCGTCGTCGGCCGGTGGAACGAGCAGTACGACAGCCTCGACCACGAGCGTGCCGAGCGGCTCCTGGTGGAGACCGGCATCACCCACCTCGCCGACCGCACCTTCGGCACCCTTTCGGAGGGGGAGCGCAAGCGGGTGCAGATCGCCCGCTCGCTGATGGTCGACCCCGAGCTGCTGCTGCTCGACGAGCCTGCCGCCGGGCTGGACCTCGGCGGCCGCGAGGACCTGGTCTCCACGCTCTCCACGCTGGCCTACGACCCGATGTCGCCGGCGACTGTGCTGGTCAGCCACCACGTCGAGGAGATCCCTCCGGGCTTCACCCACGTGCTGCTGCTGCGCAGGGGCGCCGTCGTCGCCCAGGGGCCGATCGACCAGACGCTCACCGAGGCGAACCTGACCGCCACCTTCGGCATGCCGCTCATGCTCAACCACGAGGACGGCCGGTGGGCTGCCCGGCGGCGTACCCGCCGTGCCGCCCAGGCCTGATCCGGTGATCGGGTTTGGGCAGCCCCTGCGCGGGCTAGAGTCCTTGGTGTGAACTGGCTGGGGGACAACATGTGGGCGGCCTGGCTCGCCCTCGCGGTCGCGCTGGCCGGGGCCGAGCTGCTCACCCTCGACCTCATCCTCATCATGCTGGCCACCGGCGCGACCGCCGGCATGCTCACCAGCTTCGCCACCGACAGCGTGGTCGCGCAGGTGCTGGTGGCGCTCGGCGTCGCGGTGGGGATGCTCGCGGTCGTCCGTCCGAGCCTGGCCCGGCGCATGCAGGGCGGCCCGGAGCTGGCGCTGGGCAACGCCACGCTGATCGGCTACCGCACCGTCACCCTGCAGGCGATCACTGCCACCGCGCCCGGTCAGATCAAGATCAACGGCGAGGTCTGGACGGCCAAGCCCTACGACGACACGCTCATCATCGAGCCGGGCCGGACGGTCGAGGTGCTCGAGATCCGGGGTGCGACGGCCTACGTCCACCCGCTTCCCGAACTGGAGGACTGACCCATGGAGCTGTTCATCCTCGCCCTGCTGGCGCTGGTGGCGCTCTTCGCCATCACCATCCTGGTCAAGGCGGTGCGGATCATCCCGCAGGCGCGGGCCGGCATCGTCGAGCGGTTCGGGAAGTACAAGGGCACGCTGACGCCCGGCCTCAACCTGGTCGTGCCGTTCGTGGACAAGGTCCGCTACCTCATCGACATGCGTGAGCAGGTGGTGACCTTCCCGCCGCAGCCGGTGATCACCGAGGACAACCTGACCGTCTCCATCGACACCGTCATCTACTTCCAGGTCAACGACCCGATCGCGGCGACCTACGAGATCGCCAACTACATCACCGCCGTCGAGCAGCTCACGATGACCACGCTGCGCAACATCGTCGGTGGGATGGACCTCGAGGAGACCCTCACCAGCCGCGAGCAGATCAACTCCGGGCTCTCCGCCGTGCTCGACGAGGCGACGGGCCGGTGGGGCATCAAGGTCAAGCGCGTCGAGATCAAGAGCATCGACCCGCCGGCCTCGATCAAGGACGCGATGGAGAAGCAGATGCGCGCCGACCGCGACAAGCGCGCGTCCATCCTCACCGCCGAGGGTCAGCGTCAGTCGGCGATCCTGACCGCGGAGGGCAACAAGCAGTCCGCCATCCTCAACGCCGAGGGCGAGCGTGAGGCGCAGATCCTGCGCGCCCAGGCCGAGCGTGAGGCGCAGATCCTCCGCGCGCAGGGTGAGGGGCAGGCGATCCAGACCGTCTTCCAGGCGATCCACGACGGCTCGCCCGACCAGTCGCTGCTGGCCTACCAGTACCTGCAGATGCTGCCGAAGATCGCCGAGGG
>JAPSKJ010000513.1 GCA_031177735.1 Nocardioides sp. | reverse complement strand
CGGGGATAGAGCTGCGGGTTGCGCAGGTGCAGCCCGACGATTCCACACATTCCGAGCAGGTCCTTTCAGAAGGCGGTCAGGTAGCGGTCGTGCTCCCAGGAGCCGACGTGGGAGTGCCAGGCGAAGAACTCCTCGCGCTTGAGCCGCGCGAAGTAGGCGGCCACGCTCCCGACACCGGCCTCCGGCCAGTCACCGAGCGCGGCGTCGAGCATCCCGGTGACGACGGGGTCGGCGTCGAGGGCGTCGACGGCGTGCACCAGCGTCAGCGGCAGCGAGTCACCCGGTCCCGTCCCGACGGCTCCGGGGTCGAGGTGCCGCTTGACGCCGTCGAGCCCGGCCGCCAGCGCTCCCGCCACCGCGAGGTAGGGGTTGGCCGACCCGTCGCCTCCGCGCAGCTCGAGGCGCTCGGCGTCGGGCACCCGGACGTAGTGGGTGCGGTCGTTGCCGCCCCAGGTGGGCGTGCGGGGCGCCCAGGAGGCCCCCGAGGCGGTCGCCGTGGCGCCGGTGCGCTTGTAGCTGTTCACGGTCGGGGCGATCACGGCCTGCAGTGCCGGGGCGTGGTCGAGGATCCCCGCGAGGAAGGAGTACGCCGTGTCGGAGAGCCCCACGCCCCGTCGGTCCTCCGCGGGGTCGGCGGCGGGGAAGACCCGCGCGCCGCCGCTGGTCAGGGAGAGGTGGAGGTGCAGGCCCGAGCCGGTCTTGCCGGAGAAGGGCTTGGGCATGAAGGTGGCGATCATGCCGCGCTCGGCCGCCATCACGTTGAGCAGGTAGCGCAGCGTGATCACCCGGTCGGCGGTGGTGAGGGCGTCGGCGTACTTGAAGTTCTGCTCGAACTGGCCGCTGCCGTCCTCGTGGTCGTTGGCGTAGTTGCCCCAGCCCAGGGTGTTCATCGCCGTGCTGATGGCGGTGAGGTGGTCGTACATCCTCGTCACGCCCCGGGCGTCGTAGCAGGGCTGCGCGGCGGTGTCGTCGTCGTCGGCGGGCACCAGGGCACCGTCCGCGGTGCGCTTGAGCAGGAAGTACTCCACCTCGGCACCGACCCACGGCTCGAAGCCCGCGTCGGCCGCCTGCCGGACGAGCGCCTTGAGGATGTTGCGCGGGGCGAAGGGCCACGGCTTGCCGGTGACGTGCGGGTCGCAGTGGACGATCGCCAGGCCTTCCTTCACGAACGGGACCGGCGTGAACGAGGCGGGGTCCGGGATCGCCATCAGGTCGGGGTCCTTGGGCTCCTGACCCATCGCCCCGACGGCGTAACCGGCGAAGCCGACGCCCTCGGTGGCGAGCTCGTCGACCGCCTCGACCGGCACCAGCTTCGCGCACGGCTTGCCGTTGAGGTCGACGAACAGGGCGAGGATGAAGCGGGTGCCGGAGGCCTGGCAGAGGGCGGCGAGGTCCTGCGATGCGGTCACGACTGCTCCTTCGGGTGTTCACTGACGTGAATCACGATCTACGTAGAGTAGACAGGGCCGGTGTTTCGACGTTGTTACGAGCCAGTGAGAACTGCGTCTCGCCCCGCGGTGGGACGACAACGGCGCGGAGCCGGACGACATCGCCGTCCAGCCCCGCGCCGAGTACTGCCGCGCTGGGTCCTTCGCTCAGATGGCCGCCGGGCCTCGATCCCCTGTGCGGACGCGCACCACCTCGAGGACCTCGGTGACCCACACCTTCCCGTCACCGATCCGACCCGTGCGAGCGGTCTTGAGCACGGTGTCGAGGGCCGTCTCGACGTCGGCGTCGTCGACGAGCAGCTCCAGGCGGACCTTGGGCACCAGCACGACGTCGTACTCCGCGCCCCGGTAGATCTCACCGTGGCCCTTCTGCGCGCCGTAGCCGCTCACCTCGGTGACCGTGCCGCCCGGCAGGCCCGCCGTCTGGAGTGCGTCGACCAGGTCCTGGACCACGT
>JAPSKJ010000512.1 GCA_031177735.1 Nocardioides sp. | reverse complement strand
AGGGCGGGCGGTGGCGCGAAGCCCGGCCGGCACATCGCAGGTCACGACGCCTGCTGGATGCGGATGGTGTTGCCGGCCGGGTCCCGGAAGGCGCAGTCCCGCGCGCCCCAGTCCTGGTCGGTGGGCTCCTGCATGACCTCGCCGTTGCTGGCCTGGAGCCGCTCGAAGACGGCGTCGAGGTCGGGCGTGGCGAGCAGGAGGCTGGCGAAGGTGCCCTTGGCCATCATCTCGGTGATGACCTTGCCCTCCTCCTCGGTGATGCCGGGATCGGCGGTCGGCGGGTAGAGCACGATGCTGGTGTCGGGCTGTCCCGGCGGTCCGACGGTGATCCAGCGCATGTCCTCGTAGCCGACGTCCTTGCGCACCTCGAAGCCGAGGGCGTCGCGGTAGAAGGCGAGGGATGCCTCGGGGTCGAGGTGCGGGAGGAAGCTGGCGTTGATGGTGACGTCCATGGCGGACAACCTATTCAGGTGCGGGTGGACCGTGCTTCTCGATTCCTGACCGGTCTGGTGACTCGCTTGACCACGCATGGCGGCAGCCCCTCGACCGCCTGCGCGGCCTGGCGCTGGTAGACGCTGGGCGGCATCCCGACCAGCTCGGTGAAGCGGGTGCTGAAGGTGCCCAGAGACGAGCAGCCGACCGCGAAGCAGACCTCGGTCACGCTCAGCTCGCCGCGACGCAGCAGGGTCATCGCCCGCTCGATGCGCCGGGTCATCAGGTAGGAGTACGGCGACTCGCCGTAGGCGGCCTTGAACTGCCGGCTCAGGTGGCCCGCCGACATGTGCACCCCGCGGGCGAGCGCCTCGAGGTTGAGCGGCTGCGCGTACTCCCGGTCCATCCGGTCCCGCACGCGCCGCAGCAGCACCAGGTCCGAGAGCCGGTTGTCCGCCATGGGTCCGATCCTGCCAGAGCAGCGCCGGAAGCACCTGCACAGAACCTGCACACTCCGTGCCCTGGTTCCTCCCGATGCGCGGCGTAGCGTCGAGGAGGAGCAGGAGCCCACCGACCGAGGAGCTGACCCGAGATGCCGCACCCTGTTGACGGAGCAGTACGCCGCGAACCGACCCCGTCACGGTGGCGACGCGTCGTCACCAGCCCGGCAGTCGCCGCGGTTGCGGTCGCCGTGGTGATCGCCGGCGCCACCACTGCGGCGGCCGCCGAGTGGCTGCCGATCTTCCGCACCGAACAGGTTGCCCCCGTGGCGGTCACCCAGCACGACCTGGTCGGGCTGCCGGACCTCGACGAGTACGGCGAGGTGGTGGTGCTCCAGGAGCCCGACGTGCGCGAGGTGCCGGACGCAGCGCTCGCCGAGGACGCGACCGGCCTGACCGCCCCGGACGTGGCGGCCCTCCCCCGGGGTGTCACCGGCGAGCCGACGTACCTCGTCGGCGGACCGGCGATCGCCGAGTTCACCTTCTCCGCCGACGAGGCTGCGTCGGCCGTGGCCGGCGAGGAGCCGCTGCCGGCGCCGCCGGAGGGTCTCGACGGCAGTAGCTTCCGGCTCACGGCCGGACCCGGCATCGCGGCGGTCTGGTCGTCCAGCAGCGACATCCCCGCGCTCGCCGTCGCCCGCGTGGAGGCTCCCACCGTCGAGAGCACCGGCGTGTCCTTCGAGACCGCCCGCGACTACCTGTTGTCGCTGCCGCAGGTGCCGACCGCACTCGCCGACCAGCTGGGCGAGTTCACCGGTGACGGCACCACCCTGCCGCTGCCGTTCCCCGTGGAGGCCATGGAGAGCACCGCCACCGAGGTGGACGGTCATCCCGCCACCCTGCTCACCTCGCGTGACGGCGCGATGGCCGGAGTGGTCTGGGTCGAGGACGGCCTGGTGACCGCCGTCGGCGGCTCGTTGAGCGCCGACGAGGTCCTCGCGGTCGCCCGCGGGCTGCAAGGCTCGTGAGCCC
>JAPSKJ010000511.1 GCA_031177735.1 Nocardioides sp. | reverse complement strand
CGCGCGGCTAGTTCACCTGCCGCTCCTGACCTTCCCAGTACGGCGCCCGCAGCTTGAACTTCTGCAGCTTGCCGGTCGCCGTGCGGGCCAGCTCGCTGCGGAACTCCACCACCGTCGGCGCCTTGTAGCCGGCCAGCCGCTCCTTGCACCACGCGATCAGCTCCTGCTCGGTGGCGGTCTGCCCCTCGGCGAGCACCACGAGCGCCAGGATCGTCTCGCCCCACTTCTCGCTCGGGACGCCGATCACGGCGACCTCGGCGACCGCCGGGTGGAGGAAGAGCACGTCCTCGACCTCGATCGAGGAGACGTTCTCCCCACCGGTGATGATCACGTCCTTCTTGCGGTCGCTGATGGTCAGGTAGCCGTCGTCGCCGATGGTGCCGCCGTCGCCGGTGTGGAACCACCCGCCGGCCAGCGCGCGCTCGGTCTCCTCGGGCTGCTCCCAGTAGCCCTCGAGCACCACGTTGGACCGCGCCAGCACCTCCCCAGCGCCCTCCTCGGAGTCGTCGGTCTTCAGCCGTACGCCGACGGCGGGTGCGCCCGCCCGGGTCAGCTTCGCGGCGCGGTCGAGGGGGTCGAGGTCGTCCCACTCCGCCCGGGTCCGGTTGACGGTGAGCAGCGGCGAGGTCTCGGTCAGCCCGTAGATCTGGATGAACTCCCAGCCCAGCTCCTCCTGCACCCGCACGATCGTCTTCGTCGGCGGCGGCGCCCCGGCCATGATGATCCGCACGCGGTCGCGGCCGGGGATCTCGCCCTCCCACGTCTGCGCCGCGTCGAGCACCGCTGCCGCGACGGCCGGTGCGGCGCACAGGTAGGTCACGCCGTGGTCGCGCACCCGGCGCAGGATCTCCGCGCCGTCGACCTTGCGCAGCATCACGTGCTTGACGCCCATCGCGGTCGCGGCGAACGGCATCCCCCACCCGTTGGCGTGGAACTGCGGCAGGGTGTGGAGGTAGACGTCGCGGTCGTTGACGCCCACGTGCCATCCGAAGGTGACCGCGTTGGTCCAGATGTTGCGGTGGGTGATCTGCACGCCCTTGGGCCGCGCGGTCGTGCCCGAGGTGTAGTTGATCGTCGCGGTGGCGCCCTCGTCGGGCTCCCACGGCCTCGGCTCGGCGCCTTCGGGCGCGTAGAGGTCGTCGTCGTTGCCGAGCACGAACCGGTGCTCGGCGCTCACACCGGCCAGCGACTCGTCCAGCTCGGGATCGACGAGCAGGACCCGCGCACCGGCGTGGCCGACGATGTACTTCACCTCATCGGGCTTGAGTCGGAAGTTGATCGGCACCAGCACCCGCCCCGATCCCGCGACGCCGAAGAACGACGTCATCAGCCGGGCGCTGTTGTGGCTGACGATGCCCACGCGCTCACCGACGCCGATGCCCAGCTCGTCGAGCCGGGCCGCCTGCCGCCTGGCCAGGTCACCGACCTGCCGGTAGGTCAGCTCCCCCAGCGACGGTGCGGGCTGCTGGGGCTCGTCGACGATGCCGATGCGGTCGCCGTAGACCTGCACCGCACGGTCGAGGAAGTCGTTGACGCTGAACGGAACGAACATGTCACCTCCCGGGTCGAGAGTGAGCCACCTCACTCCTGTGCAGAATCTAGCGACCCTGCCGTTGGCCGCGGGTTGCCCCGTTTTCACCGCGCCGGCAGCGGAGACCGAAGGAGCATGCACACGACTGATCTCTCTCCGCTGCTGCAGACCCCCGGCCCCTACGCCACCGTGTTCGTCGACGTCAGCCATGACTCCGAGAACGGCGCGCACGAGCACGAGCTCCGCGTCCGCGAGGCGTGCGACCAGCTGGCCGCGCAGGGCGCCGACACCTCGGTCATCGACCAGGTCGCTGAGCGTCTCTCCGAGCCGGTCGACCGGCCCTCCCCCGTCGCGCGTCTGCTGGTCGCGACCGCGG
>JAPSKJ010000062.1 GCA_031177735.1 Nocardioides sp. | reverse complement strand
GACAGCCCGTCGATCCGCGCCGCCTCGACCAGCTCGCGCGGCATCGTGGTCATGAAGTGGATGTAGGCGAGGTAGACGCCGAACGGGAAGAACCCCATGATCAGCGCGACCGGCCACAGCTCCCCGACCGCGCCCACGGCGTTGACCTCGAGGAAGAGCGGGATCACCAGCACGGTGTTGGGCATGACCATCGTGACCAGCGTGATGAGCAGGACCGGACGGCGCAGCCGGAACCGCAGCCGCGCCAGCGCGTAGCCGGCCGGGAGCGCGGCGACCAACGCGAGCACCGCGCCGCCGCCGGCGACCACCAGCGAGTTGAGCATCCACCTCGTGAACAGCCCGCCGCCGGGGCCGAAGCCGTTGACCTGCGACCAGCTGTACTCGACGTTGCTCCACGAGACGTCACCCAGGCCGAGGAACCCGCCCGCGCCGGTCTCCACCCCTTCATTGGACCGGAAGGCCATCGCGATGAAGCCGATGATGGGGATGGTGAACACCGCGGCGACGAAGAGCATCGTGACGACGCGGGCGAGCCGGCCGACGCTCCACGCCTCGATGCCGCGCGCGCCTCCGCGCCCGGGCCGCTCGGTGCTCGCCTGGACCGCGATCTGCGTCATCAGTGCTCCTCCTCGCCGAAGAGACCGCTGCGGAAGACGATGAGCAGGCCGATCGCCAGTGTGATCACCAGCAGGATCAGCGACATCGCGGCCGCGGCGGGGAAGTTGTAGTTGCTGAACGCGAACGCATAACCCAGCTGCGTGGGTGTCCACTGGTCCTGGAGCGCGTTGCTCGCGACCTGGTCCAGGAGCTGCGGCTCGAGGAAGAGCTGGAAGCCGTAGGCCATGTTCATCAGCGCGGCGTAGCCGAGCCAGGGCCGGATGATGGGCAGCTTGACGTGCCAGGCCAGCTGCCAGGCGTTGGCGCCGTCGAGGGCGGCGGCTTCGAGCACGTCGTCCGAGATGCCGTTGAGGCCGCCGCTGACGACGATGATCCACGAGCCGACGCCCTGGAAGAACATCATCGCGGTCAGCACCAGCGGCAGGTGGTTGGGGCCGGCCACCGCCTGCTTGATCGTCTCGATGCCCAGCGCGTGCCAGAAGCCCTCGATCGGGGACTGGCTCGGGTTGAGCAGGTAGACCCACAGGACCAGGTTGGCGATGCCGGCCAGCGATCCGGGGATGTAGTAGAGGAACCGCATCGTCGAGCCGAACCGGCCCGGGCTCGCGTGGATGAGCAACGCCAGCCCGACGATGCCCACCATCATGATCGGCAGCCAGATCACCAGGGTCGCGAACACGTTCACGAACGTGTCGACGAACCGGTAGTCGGTGATGACCGTCCGGAAGCTGTCGAGACCACCGAACCCACCGGTCGGGTCGAGCGGGGTCGGGGCCTTCTCGAGCGAGGTCTTGAGTGCATAGCCGACGGGAATGATCCCGCCGATCATCAGCAGCACGAGGTACGGCGCCAGCAGGGTCCAGGCGCCCCGGGTCTCCGTGGGCCGGGAGATTCGCGGACGGCGGGTCGGGCGTCGGGGCGTCGACGCCGGCACCCCCGCCGCACGCTCCTCGGTCAGCGCGGTCGTCATGCTCGGCTCTCCTCGTTGTCGTCGGTGGACCGGCTGCGTGGCCGGACCGCGGCGAAGCGGTCCGGCCACGCGTGAAGCGGACTGGCTACTTGACCGTGTAGCCCATCGCCTTGGCCTGGTTGAGCAGCTCGGTCTCGAACGTCTCCCAGGCGGAGTCGACGCTCTGGCCGTCGACCAGCGCGGGCGTCATCGTCTCGGTCCACACGCTGCCGGTGTTGTAGAGCATGTAGGCGTGGTCGGGCTGGACGTAGCCGATCGCCGACTTCATCGCCGCGAACGTCGTCTCGTTGTCGGCGAAGTAGTTGGCCTGCGCCTGCTTCTGGGCCCAGGCGTCCTGCACCGGGCCGTAGGCCGGCAGGCCGGTCGAGAGCTCCACCTGCCAGGCCGGGTCGGTCGCCACGAACCGGGCGAACTCGAGGGTGTTCTCGAGCTGCTTGCCGGTGATGTGGTTCGAGATGCCCCACAGGCCGCCGCCCTCGTTGCCGGTGGCCGGCTCGGACTCGCCCTCCCAGGTGAGCGGCTCGATCGCGGTCATCTCGCCGGCCGGGATCTTCCAGGTCTGGTTGAACAGGTAGTCACCCCACCAGGCGGCACCGGGGCTCATCACCAGGTCCTTGCCGACCGCGGCGGCGTCGGCGTCGAAGATGCCGAGCGTGGAGATCGCGTTGCCGTCGACCATCGTGGACAGCAGGTCCTTGGCGCGCTGGCACTTGGGGTCGGAGAGGTCGATGTGGACCTCGGTCTCGGAGAGACGCTCGTTGGTCGGGCAGCCGGAGGCCCACAGGTAGCGGTCGGGCGCGTAGGCGTCGCCGGTGAAGCCGCTGATCTTGCCGGGGTGCTCCGCGGCGATCTGGACGGCGAGGTCGGCGTACTCCTCCCACGTCGTCGGCACCTGGTAGCCGTTGGCGTCGAAGAACGCCTTGTTGTACCAGAACACGTCGGGCGCCGCGTCGTTGCGCAGGCAGCGGATCTGGTCGTCGATGTTGCACGGCGCGATGACCGCGTCCTCGTAGCCCTCGATGACGTCGGGCAGCAGGTCGGTCAGGTCGGCCGCGTAGTTGATCTGGGCGCCGGCGGCCCACGCGATGTCGTCGTTGGACGGGAAGAAGATGGCGTCGGGCCAGCCTTCGCCCGCCTCGTTGAACTGGGCGAACTGCTGCTGAAGCGACTTGCCGCCGACGGTGCCGTCGATCTGGTTGATCGTGATGTCGATCTCGGGGTGGGTCTCCTTGAACGCCTCGGCGGCGGGCACCCGGGGCGGGTCGACCCACACCGTGATGGCACCGCCGGAGTCGCTCTGCTCCGGCGCCCCGCTGGCGGAGTCTCCGTCGTCGCCACAGGCGGCCAGGAGGAACAGGGCCGCTGTCGCCGCGGCGACAACGGTGGTGCGCTTCTTCCCGAGAAGTGCACTGCGTGACTTCATGGACATGCTCCTTCGGATTCCGTGAGTCCGTCGCTCCGGCGACCAGGTAGCGCGGCGACTGCTCAAACGTTAGACCTGTCACACCGGATGGTCAATCGTTTGGCGTGATCGCGCTCACGTAGTGAGCCACGGGCGGCTGCAGGCGGGATCTGGCGGTGCGGCGTGCCGCCCTCACCGCTGACGCAGGGGAGCCGTCGACTCGCGCACGATCAGCTCGGGAGCGGGGTCGGTGATCACCACGTCGGCTGCCTCACCGGTCTCGATCCGGGCGATCACTCCGCGCACGGCCGTGCGCCCCATGGCGTAGAACTGCATCTTCACGGCTGTCAGCGGGGGCCAGGTGTTCTCGGCCGTCCACGAGTCGTGGACGCAGGCGACGGAGAGGTCGTCGGGCACCCGGATCCCTGTCGCCCGGGCCTGTGCCAGCATCCCGATCGCGGCGTTGACGTTGGCCACCACGATGGCCGTCGGCGGCTCGTCGTGCGCCATCAGTCGCTGGAGCGCGGCGCGCCCGTTGTCCGCCGTGTAGCCCAACCGGGTCTCGTATCCCTGGGGGATGGCCAGGCCCGCCGCCGTCATCGCCGCCTTGTAGCCCAGCCGCCGCCGCTTGGCGGTGAAGGACCTCGGCAGGCCGTTGGCGAAGGCGATCCGCTGGTGACCCAGGTCGAGCAGGTGCTCGGTCGCGAGGCGGGTGCCGGTCTCGTCGTCGAGCGCCACCGACCCGGCGTGCCCCGGATAGGCGGAGTTGATCAGCACGATCGGCGCTCCGGAGCCCAGCAGGTCCCCGAGCCCGGCCGTGGGCACGCCATCGCCGACCTGCACCACCACGCCGTCGACCCGGCCTTCGCCGATGAGGCGACCGAGGACCTCGCCGCCCGGTCGGTAGTCGTCCGCTCGACCCAGCAGCATCGTGTAGCCGCGCTCCGCCGCCTCGTCCTCGGCTCCGTGCATGAGCTCGGTGAACAACGCGTTCGTCAGGTCGGGCACGACGAGGCCGATCACCTGCGTGCGCGCCGACTTCAACGCTCGGCCGGCGAAGTTCGGGCGGTAGCGGAGCTCGCGGGCAGCCTCCAGGATCCGCTCGCGGGTGGCCTCGCTGACCCGCGCCGACGGCGCGTTGGCCAGCACCCGGGACACCGCTGAGATCGACACGCCCGCGCGGGCGGCGACGTCTCCCAGAGTGGCCATGGTGCGGAGCCTAACGTCGGGGACGCCGGTGAGGTCGGATGTTGCGCCAGGCGCGAGGGACTCAGCCATCCGCGTCGACCGGGCGGGCCCCGACAGCGTCCGCGCGCGGATGGGCGAGCGGGTCGGCGCCGTGGCCGAGGTGCCCCTGCTCGCCCAGGCGCGGGGCCGCGCGGCGAGAGGTCAGCACCTCGCCATCGATGCGGATCGGGCTCCGCGTGGTGGTCAGGCTCACGCCCTGCTCCCCCGCCACGCGCGGTGGCCGCTCGACCTGCTGGGTCATCTCGATCGCCGCGAAGCCGGGGTGCTCGAGCAGCTGCTCCAAGGTCAGCACGGGCGCGCACCACACGTCCGCGGCGTCCAGCGTCTCCAGCCAGGCGTCGGTCGTGCGGCGGCCGAGAGCGGCGGCGAGCAGCCGCTCGATGCGGGCACGATCGCTCCACCAGGAGGCCGGATCACGCATCTGCGCGAGCTCGGGACAACCGACGAGGTCCCCGAGCCGGTCGACCGGTGCCATCGCGATCGCGAGGTGGCCGTCCGCCGTCGGATAGAGGCCGTACGGCGCGCCGAGGTAGCCGTGCGCGGAGTGCGGCCCTCGCTGCGGCGTGAGCGTGGGGTCGTTCAACCGGGTCGTCAGCAGCTCGAACTGCAGGTCCAGCATCCCCTCGAGGAGGCTGGTCTCCACCAGCCCGCCCTCTCCGGTGCGCATCTTCCGGACCAGCAGCGCGGTCACCCCGGCGGCGATGTGGCAGCTCATCAGGTGATCGGCGACGGCCAGCCCGACCGGCACCGGTCGACCATCGGCGGCACTGACCCACGGGAGCGCCGACACCGACTGCGCGAGGAGGTCCTGCCCCGGCCGAGCGGCCCACGGGCCGTCGGCGCCGTACCCGGAGGCGCTCGCGTAGACCAGTGCGGGGTTGATCCGGCGGACCGCCTCGTAGTCGAGCCCGATGCGCTCCATGACGCCGGGCCGGAAGTTCTGGATGAGGACGTCCGCGCGCGCGACCAGGTCGACGACCCGGGCGAGGTCGACGGGATCCTTGAGGTCGGCGACGACCGCCTCCTTGTTGCGGTTCATCGCGTGGAAGGACAGCGTGTCGCCGTCGAGCCAGCGCCCGCCGAAGGCGAGGGTCCGGCCGATCTCGCCGGTCACCGGCCGCTCGACCTTGATCACGCGGGCACCGAGATCCGCCAGTCGGAGCGCGGCCACCGGACCGGCGAGGAACTGGCTGAAGTCCAGCACCACCACGCCGGCCAGCGGCAGGTCATCCGGAGCGAGCATCGCTTCTCCTCACCTCGTCGTCGCCGAGCGCCCAGTGTGACCCGTCCGGGGACGGGTCACACTGCAGCGACCGCCCCGTGCCTGGTGGCCCAGTAGGCCCCATCCGGGTAGGCGTACTCAGCCACGGACGCCGCGTGCATCTCAGCGCTGTAGCCCGGCCGGGACGGCAGCCGGTAGGCGCCGTTCTCGACGATGCAGGGATCGGTGAAGTGCTCGTGCAGGTGGTCGACGAACTCGGTGACCCGGTTCTCCAGGCTCCCCGACACGGCGACGTAGTCGAAGACCGAGAGGTGCTGGACCAGCTCACAGAGGCCGACGCCGCCGGCGTGCGGGCAGACCGGGACGCCGAACTTCTTCGCCATGAGGTAGACCGAGACGATCTCGTTGATGCTGGCCAGACGGGCGGAGTCGAGCTGGCAGAAGTCGATGGCCTCGGCCTGGAACATCTGCTTGAACAGCACGCGGTTCATCCCGTGCTCGCCGGTGGCGACACCGATCGGCGCGACCGCCTTGCGCACGGCGGCGTGGCCGAGCACGTCGTCGGGGCTGGTCGGCTCCTCGATCCACAGGGGCTTGAACTCCGCCAGCGCCTTGACCCACTCGATGGCCTGCGGCACGTCCCACACCTGGTTGGCGTCGATCATCAGGTGGCGGTCCCAGCCGATCTCCTCGCGGGCGATCCGGCACCGGCGGATGTCGTCCTCGAGATCGGCGCCCACCTTCAGCTTGATGTGGCCGTAGCCGCTGGCGACCGCCTCCGCGCACAGCCGGCGGAGCTTGTCGTCGGAGTAGCCCAGCCAACCGGCGGAGGTGGTGTAGCAGGGGTAGCCGGTCTGCTCCAGCTCGGCGATCCGCTCCTCGTGCGTCGGTCGCATCTCCTCCAGCATGGCGATCGCCTGCTCGCGGGTCAGCACGTCGGAGAGGTAGGTGAGGTCGGCGGTGTCGACCAGCTCCTCCGGCGTCATGTCGACCAACAGCCGCCACAACGGCTTCCCGGCGGCGCGAGCGGCGAGGTCCCACACCGCGTTCATGACGGCGGCCAACGCCAGGTGCTCGACTCCCTTGTCGGGACCGAGCCAGCGCATCTGCGAGTCGGACTTCAGGTCACGGTAGGTCGCACCGAGATCGCCGATGACCTCGTCGACGTCACGTCCGACCAGCGGCTCGGCGCGCCGCTGAGCAGCGAGGGTGCACACGTCGTTGCCGCGGCCGATGGTGAAGGTGAACCCGAACCCGGCCAGGCCGCCGTCGGTGCGGATGGCGACGTAGGTCGCCGAGTAGTCGCCGTCCTTGTTCATCGCGTCCGAGCCGTCCATGGACAGCGAGGTCGGGAACCGCACGTCGGTGACGTCGATCGTGGTGATGCGAGGCACGTGGTACTCCAGTCAGTTCGTCGCGACCGCGCAGGCCGTGAACAGGGAACGGAATCCGGTCCGAGGATCGGCCGGGATGCGAGACCTGGTGGTCAAACGTTAGAGCATGGCCGAGGACGGATCAATCGTTTGATCGTGCAACGTGCCCGGTTGGGCTCTCGCCCGTGGACACCGTCCTTGACTTTGCACAAACGTTTGCTCAGTATGAAGCCGCTCACACCGTTCTGACAACGGGATCTATCCCTCGAGGAGACAGATGCTCAGCGCTGCCTACGTCGGCGACAGGACCATGCAGGTCACCGACCACGACACGTCGCCACCGGCCCCCGGCCAGGTACAGGTCGCCGTGGCGTTCACCGGGATCTGCGGGACCGACCTGCACATCCTGCACGGCTCGATGGACAAGCGGGTCACCATGCCGGCGACGATCGGCCACGAGATGTCCGGAACGGTGGCCGCCCTCGGCGAGGGGGTCACGGGCTGGCGGGTCGGCGACCCGGTCACCGTGATGCCCCTCGAGTGGGACGGCACCTGCCCGGCCTGCCAGGCAGGCAACGAGCACATCTGCCAGAACCTCGTGTTCGTGGGCATCGACTCCCCCGGCTCCCTGCAGGGGCGGTGGAACGTCGCCGCGGACCTGCTCGTCGCGCTCCCGGACGGCTTGCCGCTGCGCGACGCTGCACTCGTCGAGCCGGTCGCCGTCGCGGTCCACGACGTGCGCCGCGCCGGGTTGGTCGCGGGCCAGCGCGCGGTGATCTTCGGCGGTGGCCCGATCGGCGCGCTGATCGCACTGGTCGCCCGGCACGAGGGCGCCGACGTGCTGCTCGCCGAGCCCGACGCCAACCGCCGCCGGACCGTCGAGGACCTCGGCATCCGCGCCATCGACCCGGTGGCCGAGGACCTCGAGGCAGCCGTCGAGACGTGGACGGGCGGCGCAGGCGCCGATGTCGTCTTCGAGGTCTCCGGTGCGCCCGCGGCGGTGCTGGCCGCGACGCAGGTCGCCAAGGTGCGCGGCACGCTGGTGATCGTGGCCATCCACCCCGATCCACGGCCGGTCAACCTGCAGCGGGTGTTCTGGCGTGAGCTCCACGTCGTCGGCGCCCGCGTCTACCAGCGCACCGACTTCGAGCGCGCCGTCGAGCTGCTGGCCGATGGCGTCATCCCGGCCGACCGGATCATCACCAAGGTGGTCGGGATCGGGGAGGTCGCCGATGCGTTCGCCTCGCTGGAGTCGGGGCAGGAGATGAAGGTCCTGGTCGACTGCCAGGCAGAGGCGGCCGCGGCCGGTTCGGAAGGTGTCGCATGAGCATGTTCGACCTGACCGGCAAGCTCGCCGTGGTGACCGGAGCCCGACGCGGCATCGGCCGCGGGTTGGCCGTCGCCCTCGCGGAGGCCGGAGCTGACATCATCGGCGTGAGCGCCAACCTCGAGGACGGCAGCGACGTCGCGCGCGACGTGGAGGCCGCCGGCCGCAGCTTCGAGGCGATCCGCTGCGACTTCGCCGACCGCGACGCGGTGCTCGCCGCCGGGCGCCAGCTCGCGGAGCGGGCGCCCGACATCCTGGTCAACAACGCTGGCACGATCCGCCGGCAGCCGGCCGCCGAGCACGGCCTCGACCTGTGGGACGAGGTCATCGCCGTCAACCTCAGCTCGCAGTTCGCGCTCACCCAGCTGGTGGCCGGGCCGATGCTGGAGCGCGGAAGCGGCAAGGTCATCTTCACCGCGTCGCTGCTGAGCTTCCAGGGCGGCATCAACGTGCCCGGGTACACCGCCTCGAAGTCGGGCGTCGCCGGGCTGACCAAGGCGCTCGCCAACGAGTGGGCGCCCCGCGGGGTCAACGTCAACGCCATCGCGCCGGGCTACATCGCGACCGACAACACCCAGGCCCTGCAGGACGACCCCGACCGCTCGCGTGCCATCCTCGAGCGCATCCCGGCCGGTCGCTGGGGGCTCGCCTCCGACCTCGGCGGCGCGGCGGTCTTCCTCGCGTCGAGCGCCTCCGACTACGTCGACGGCGTCGTCCTGCCCGTCGACGGCGGCTGGCTCGGTCGCTGACCTCGTGAGCGGTCTGGTCACCCTCGGCGAGACCCTGGGGCTGGTGTCATCCGGCCCGCTCGCCCACGTCACGACCGCGGCGGTCGGCATCGGCGGTGCGGAGAGCAACGTCGCCATCGGCGTGCGCCGCCTCGGCGGCGAGTCCGCCTGGGTCGGCCGGGTCGGCGACGACTCCGTGGGGGCGCGCGTGCTGCGCGAGCTGCGGGCCGAGGGCCTCAGCGTGCACGCTGTGGTGGATCCGGCCGCGCCGACCGGCCTGATGCTCAAGGAGTCCCGGTTCCCCGGCACGAGCCGGGTCTGGTACTACCGGCACGGCAGCGCCGGCAGCCGGTTGCGGCCGGCCGACCTGCCCGAGGAGGTGATCGGCGGCGCCGGGGTCCTGCACCTGACCGGCATCACCGCTGCACTCTCCGACGACGCCCTGGCGGCTGTCCGGGCGGCGGTCAGGCTCGCCGGCGCAGCAGCCATCTCCTTCGACGTCAACCACCGGACGGCACTGTGGGCCGGCCGCGACCCAGGCCCGGTCTACCGGGAGCTGGCCGGCGCCGCGCAGGTCGTCTTCGCCGGCGAGGATGAGGCACGGTTGGTGACCGGCTCCAGCACCGCCGACCCCGAGGCGCTCCTGACCGAGCTCGCGGGATGCACCGATGGTGACGTCGTCCTCAAGCGCGGGGCGGCCGGGTGCCTGGCCCGCGTCGACGGATCGGTGCACGAGGTGCCGGCCGTGCCGGTGACGGTCGTCGACACCGTGGGCGCTGGTGACGCCTTCGTCGCGGGCTACCTCGCCGAGCTGCTCGCGGACCGGCCCGCCTCCGAGCGGTTGCGGACAGCGGTGCGGTGCGGCGCCTTCGCCTGCCGCTCCGCCGGCGACTGGGAGGGCCTGCCCAGCCGGAGGGACCTGGACACGCTGGACGATCCGGACCCCGTCGTCCGCTGAGCGGCGACACCCGCGCGGCATGCGCCGGTCCCGGAGCTGCGGAACTGTGTTGACGTCGTTAGCTTAACGTCGTTAAGTTAGCGCCGTTCACTATTCCGACCGTGCAGGAGAGCGGCCATGCTCACTCGTCTCGCCGACCTCGCCATCGCCGCGCCCAAGCGCGTCCTCGTCGCCGCCGCGCTGCTGCTGGTGGTCGGCGCTGCCTTCGGCAGCAGCGTCGCCCAGCACCTCTCCTCGGGCGGCTTCACCGTCGACGACGCCGAGTCCACCCGGGCCACCGAGGTGCTCGACGAGAAGTTCCACGGCGGCCCGGCCAACCTGCTCTTCGTGATCGAGGCTCCGGGGGGCGCCGACTCGCCGGCCGCCGCGGTGGCCGGCCAGCGGGTCGTGCAGCAGCTGGCCGAGGAGCCCGACTGGGTGACCGGGGTGTCGTCGTACTGGACGCTCCCCGACGGCGCGCGCCAGCGGTTGCGCAGTGACGACGGCGACCGCGCGCTCGTGCTGGCCCACCTGCGCGGCGAGGACGACGAGGCGACCGAGCGGGCCCGCGAGCTCGAGGAGCGGATCGCGGGCACCCGCGACGGCGTGACGGTGCTGGCCGGTGGCGTCGCGGTCACCTACGCGCAGGTCAACGAGCAGACCGAGCGCGACCTGCTGATCGCGGAGGCGATCGCGATCCCGCTGACCGCCATCGCCCTGGTCTTCGTCTTCGGCAGCCTGGTCGCCTCGCTGGTGCCGCTCGCCGTGGGGATCTTCTCGATCCTGATGACCCTGGCGGTGCTGCGGGCGTTCGCGCTGTTCACCGACGTGAGCATCTACGCGATGAACATGACCACGGCTCTCGGCCTGGCGCTCGCGATCGACTACAGCCTGTTCATGGTCAGCCGCTACCGCGAGGAGCTCGGGCGCGGCCAGGACGTGCACGGCGCGATCCTCACGACCGTCCGCACCGCTGGTCGCACGGTGCTGTTCTCCGCACTCACCGTGGCACTGTCCCTGGCAGCCCTGCTGGTCTTCCCGATGTACTTCCTTCGGTCCTTCGCGTACGCCGGCCTGGCGGTCGTCGGCCTGGCCGCGCTGGCCTCCCTCGTGCTGCTGCCGGCGGTGCTGGCCCTGATCGGCCCGCGGATCAACGCCCTCGACCTGCGCGCGGGCCTGCGGCGGCTGCGCGGCCGCCCGCCGCGCGCGGAGAGGCCCGAGCACGAAGGCTTCTGGTATCGCCTCTCGATGCGGGTGATGCGCCGGCCCACCGCGTTCGGGCTGGCCGTGGTGGCGGTGCTGCTGCTGCTCGGCTCACCGTTCCTGCGGGCGGAGTTCGGCTACCCCGACGACCGGGTGCTGACCACCGAGCAGAGCGCACGGGTGGTCGGCGACCTGCTGCGCGAGGACTTCTCCCTCAACGCCGCCGGTGCTCTCAACGGGGTGGCGGACGACGTGTCGGCGGACCCCGAGGCGGTGGCGGCGTACTCGCTGGAGGTCTCGCTGCTCGACGGCGTGGAGCAGGTGACCTCCGCCGCCGGGGTGTTCGCCGACGGCGCACAGGTCGGGCCGGCGCCGGAGGGCTACCTCGCCGATGGTGCGGCGCGGTTCGACGTCTCCTCGGC
>JAPSKJ010000510.1 GCA_031177735.1 Nocardioides sp. | reverse complement strand
AGGGCGCCGAGGACGTAGCCAGAGGAACCAGAGAGGAAACCCCATGGAGCCCCGCTCGATCATCGCCGGCGCCGAGGCCGCCCAGCCCGACGTCGCTGCCGCGACCACGGCCGCTGCCGAGGCCTTCGCGACCTACCGCGCGCTCACCCCTGACGCCCGCGCCGACTTCCTCGACGCGGTCGCGGGTGAGATCGAGGCCGACCGCGAGGAGATCGTGCGCGCCGCGGTCGCCGAGAGCCGGCTGCCGGAGGCACGCATCACCGGCGAGGTCGCGCGCGCGTGCGGCCAGCTGCGCATGTTCGCCGGCGTCGTCCGTCGCGGTGACCACCTCGGCGTGCGGATCGACCCGGCGTTGCCCGAGCGCGCCCCGCTGCCGCGTCCCGACATCCGGCAGCGGCAGATCCCGCTCGGCCCGGTCGCCGTCTTCGGGGCCAGCAACTTCCCGCTCGCCTTCTCCACCGCCGGTGGCGACACCGCCTCGGCGCTCGCGGCCGGCTGCCCGGTGATCGTGAAGGGCCACCCGGCGCACCCGCTCACCGGTTACCTGGTCGCGGTCGCGGTCGGGCGAGCCGTCGAGAAGGCCGGCCTGCACCCCGGCACCTTCTCCTTCCTCCTCGAGCTGGACTCTGCCCGCGGGATCGAGCTCGGGCAGAGCCTGGTGCGCGACCCCCGGATCAAGGCGGTCGGCTTCACCGGCTCGCGAGGCGGCGGGCTCGCGCTGGTCGCGGCGGCCGCCCAGCGTCCCGAGCCCATCCCGGTCTACGCCGAGATGTCGTCGATCAACCCCGTCGTGATCCTCCCCGGCGCCCTCGCGGAGGGTGACGTCGAGGCGCTCGCCACGGCGTACGTCGGCTCGCTGACCCTCGGCGCGGGCCAGTTCTGCACCAACCCCGGCCTGCTGTTCCTGCCCCGCGGTGAGGCGGGGGAGAGGTTCCTCGCCGCCGCCGGTGCCGCGGTCGGCGCGGCGGTGGGTGCGCCGATGCTCACCCCCAGCATCGCCTCGGCGTACCAGTCCGGCACCGCCGAGCTCCGCGAGGCGCCCGGCGTCCGGGTCGTCGCACAGGGCAGCGAGGGCGGCGAGCAGGCCCCGGCCCCGCAGCTCATCGAGGCCCCGGCGCTCGACGGCGTCACCGAGGAGGTCTTCGGCGCCTCCGGCGTGGTGATCCGCTTCGACTCCATCGACGAGCTGCTCCCGCGCCTGGAGCAGCTCGAGGGCCAGCTCACCGCCACCGTCCACGCCACTGACGCCGACGCCGCCGACGCCGCGCGGCTGCTGCCGGTGCTCGAGCTCAAGGTCGGCCGCATCCTGTTCAACGGCTGGCCCACCGGCGTCGAGGTCGGCCATGCGATGGTGCACGGCGGACCGTTCCCGGCCACCTCGGACTCACGCACCACCTCGGTCGGCAGCCTGGCCATCGAGCGGTTCCAGCGGCCGGTGGCCTACCAGGACGTCCCGGCGGCGGTGCTGCCGGAGGGCCTGCGCGACGACAACCCGTGGGGCCTGACCCGTCGCATCGACGGGGAGCTGCGCCTGCCATGACGGTCACCATCGCGCGAGTCGAGGTCGTCCCGGTCGCCGGCCACGACTCGATGCTGCTCAACCTCAGTGGCGCGCACGCGCCGTTCTTCACCCGCAACATCGCGATCGTCACCGACAGCGACGGACGCGAGGGGGTCGGAGAGGTGCCGGGCGGCGAAGCCATCCGGTCCACGATCGCCGACGCCGCAGCACTGCTCGTCGGGCAGCCGGTGGCGGCGTACCGCTCCCTGCTGCGGCGGGTCACGGCGGCGTTCGCCGACCGCGATGCCGGCGGTCGCGGCCTGCAGACCTTCGACCTGCGCACCACCGTGCACGCGGTGACCGCCCTGGAGTCGGCGCTGCTCGACCTGGCCGGCCAGGCGCAAGGTGT
>JAPSKJ010000509.1 GCA_031177735.1 Nocardioides sp. | reverse complement strand
TGGGTGGAGAGCGTGGTCATCGCGTGTGGCCAGTCGCGCTGGCGCTCCGCCATCAGCTCGTGGAACCGCTCGAGGGGCAGCGAGAAGACGCTCGGGTCGCCGCCGACCTCGTTGAGCGAGGTCAGCCGCGACCAGCGGTAGAACGCGCAGTCCTCGACGCCCTTGGCCATCACCATGCCGCTGGTCTGCTGGAAGCGCGAGGTGCCGTCGACGGAGGGGTCGAACAGCCACGGCTCCAGCCGGTCCAGCGTCGAGGCGAGATCGGGCCGGCGGCGACGTGCCTCGGCGAAGGCGTGCTCGAGGTGCTCGCGGCCCTCGGGCAGGTAGGACCGGTAGACCGGGAAGCAGGCCATCAGCTCGCCGATCGCGTCCTCGGCGCGGAAGGCGGGCAGGCCCGGGTCGTCGCGGCGCAGGTCGCGCACGATGCGCCGCACCTCGGAGTGCAGCAGGTTGTCGGCCACCTCGCGCTTGCGGTCGTGCACCATCTCCGCCCAGTCGACGGGTGCACCCCGCAGCCGCGTCTCGAGCGCGTCGAGCGGCTCCTCACCGGCCGGGTCGGTGAGGACGCGGTCGATGTGCGCGAGGGCGTCGTAGCCCGTCGTCCCCGCCGTCCGCCAGTCGGCCGGCAGCGCCTCACCCGGCTCGAGGATCTTCTCGACGAGCACGTAGGCGCCGTTGGTGAGAGCGGCCAGGTCCTCGAGGTACTTCTTGGGATCGCGCAGGCCGTCGGGGTGGTCCACGCGCAGGCCGTCGACCAGTCCCTCGTCGAGCCACCGCCGGATCTCCACGTGCGTCTCGGCGAAGACCTCGGGCTCCTCCACCCGCACCGCGGCCAGGGTGTTGACCGCGAAGAAGCGCCGGTAGTTCAACCCGTCGTCCGCGACGTGCCAGTTGACCAGCTCGTAGTGCTGCCGTGCGTGCACCAGGTTGGGGTCCTCCCCGGGCTGCGCCGTGCCGGGCGCGACCGGGAACCGTTGGTCGTGGTAGTGCAGCTCCAGCTCGCCGTCGGGCCCCTCGACGAGCGAGAGGTTGCCGATCGGGCCGCCGTCGACCGACTGGTCGTCGTCGCCGACGACCGGGATCCGCAGCTTCTGCCCGGTGGCGTTCCAGTCGATGTCGAAGGCCCCCGCGTGCTCGGCCGCCCTCCCGTCGCGCAGCACCTCCCACCACCACGGGTCGGCAGCAGGCGTGGCGACGCCGACGTGGTTGGGGACGATGTCGACCAGCACGCCCATCCCGCGCTCGTGCGCGGCCGCCGCGACGGCGGCGAGCCCGCCCGCCCCGCCGCGGGACTCGTCGATGTGGTCGTGGGCCACCACGTCGTAGCCGTGGGGGCTGCCGGGCTCGGCGGCCAGCAGCGGCGAGAGGTAGACCCAGTCGACGCCGAGGTCGTGCAGGTAGGGGATCAGGTCGCGGGCGGCGTACAGGTCGAACGTCTCGCTGATCTGCAGTCGGTAGGTGTTCTTCGGGACCCGCAACCCGCTCACCGTCCCCGGGTGGCGGCGGCGACCGAGGCGGCGACCGAGTGGTCCGCGGGCGCCTCCGGCTCCTGGTGCTCCTGGAGCACCAGCAGGCTGCGCTCCTGCAGCTGGTACGTCGAGCCGGCGGCGCACGTCGGCGCATCATCGACCGACCCGCCGGTGTCGACGATGACGTCCCACGCCGCGGCGTACTCCTCCGGCGGGAGGGTCACCTCGGTCGGACCGTCGGCGTTGAAGTAGAGCAGGAAGTGGTCGTCGACGATCTTGCCGCCGCGGGCGTCGGTGCCCGCGATGCCGTGGCCGTTGAGGTACATCCCGATCGCCTGCGTGGCACCGGTCCAG
This sequence comes from Nocardioides sp., assembly GCA_031177735.1. Taxonomy (GTDB): domain Bacteria; phylum Actinomycetota; class Actinomycetes; order Propionibacteriales; family Nocardioidaceae; genus Nocardioides. The sequence goes on along the minus strand of JAPSKJ010000509.1, from coordinate 87 downwards.
TCCTCGTCCTCCATCGGCCGCCCGTCGACGTGCAGCCACACGATGTCGTTGAGGCGATCGCCGTCGCCTCCGTCGGCGACCCGCACG
>JAPSKJ010000508.1 GCA_031177735.1 Nocardioides sp. | reverse complement strand
TGGCTGTTCCCGCTGTGGGTGGTCGGCGCCACCCGGATGCGTGCCGTCGACGAGGGATGGCCGGCCGTCGGCACCCAGCTCCACCACTCGGTCGGCTCGTGGCCCCTGGTCATCGACGACACCACCAGCTCGCTGGCGTGCGAACCCGGCTCGCGGCTGGAGCTGCAGGCGCGGGCGTGGCCGGCGGGTGAGGCCCGGGTCGTGCTGCGGCTCACGCCCGTCCCCGAGGGCACCGAGGTGACCATCGAGGAGGACGCCGACAGCGGGCCGGCTCTGCTGGTGCCGCGTCCGCTCCGCTCGGCGATGCTCGCCTGGCGCAACACCGAGACGCTGCGTCGGCTCGCCTCGCTCGTCGAAGGTCGCGCATGACCCACGACGTCGTGGTGGTCGGCGCCGGCCCCAACGGGCTGGTCGCGGCCAACCACCTCGCCGACGCCGGCTGGTCGGTGCTCGTGCTCGAGGCGCAGCCCGACGTGGGTGGGGCGGTGCGCAGCGCCCGCGACGTCCACCCGGACTACGTGCACGACACGTTCAGCTCCTTCTACCCGCTGGCCGCGGCGTCACCGACCCTTCGCCGCCTGCAGCTGGAGGAGCACGGTCTGGTGTGGCAGCACGCTCCGGCAGTGCTCGGTCACCCGCTGCCGGACGGCCGCTGGGCGATGATCCACCGCGACCGCGACGTCACCGCAGCCCTCCTCGACGGGCTCCACCCGGGCGACGGCGACGCCTGGCTGGAGCTGTGCGGTCAGTGGGACCGCATCGGCGACCGGATCGTCGGCAGCCTGCTCAGCCCGTTCCCGCCGGTGCGCGAAGGGCTCCGCGCACTCGCCCGACTCCCCCGCGCCGGTGGTCTCGGACTGGTGCGCGACCTGCTCTCCCCGGTCGTCGAGCTGGCCCGGTTCCGCTTCGGCGGCCCCGGTCCGCAGCTGCTGCTGTGCGGCAACGCCAGCCACGCCGACATCCCGCTGACCTCGCCGGGCTCCGGGCTGATGGGCGTGCTGCTGTGCATGCTCGGCCAGACGGTCGGCTTCCCCGTGCCCGAGGGCGGGGCCGGCCGGTTGAGTGCCGCGCTGGCCGACCGGTTGCGGGCCCGTGGCGGGACGATCGTCTGCGGCGCGGAGGTGACCCGGATCGAGGTCGAGTCCGGCCGGGTCCGGGCGGTGCACACCCGCGACGGTGAGCGCCACCCGGCGGGCACCGTCGTCGCCGACGTCGTCGCGCCGCGGCTCTTCGGTGGGCTGGTGGCACCCGCCGACCTGCCACCCCGCATCGCCCGCGGCATGCGCGGCTTCCGGATGGACCCCGGCACGGTCAAGGTCGACTGGGCGCTGTCCGGGCCGGTGCCGTGGGCGAGCCCGCCGCCGCACGCGCCGGGCACCGTCCACCTGGTCGACTCGGTCGCCGAGCTGGCCACGGCCACCCAGCAGGCCGACGGCACCACCATCCCCGCCGTGCCGTTCCTGCTCGCCGGCCAGATGACGACCAGCGACCCCACCCGCTCCCCGGCCGGTACCGAGGCGCTCTGGGCCTACACCCACGTCCCCCAGCTGACCGAGCACGACGCCGGCGGGGAGGGACTCACCGGCCGGTGGGACCGCGACGAGTGCGAGCGCTTCGCCGACCGGATGCAGGCGCGGATCGAGCGCCACGCCCCCGGCTTCGCGAGCCGGATCGTGCAGCGCCGGGTGCTCGGACCGCGCGAGCTGGAGGCCCGCGACGCCAACCTCGTGGGCGGCGCCGTCAACGGCGGCACGGCCCAGCTCCACCAGCAGCTCGTCTTCCGGCCGGTGCCCGGCCTCGGCCGCGCCGAGACCGGGATCGGTGGCCTCTACCTGGCCTCCGCCTCGGCCCACCCCGGCGGCGGCGTGCACGGCGCGGCCGGCATGAACGCCGCGCGTGCCGCGCTGGCGCATGC
>JAPSKJ010000507.1 GCA_031177735.1 Nocardioides sp. | reverse complement strand
CCAACCGGCTCTTCGACGCCGCCGCCTGCGCCGCCCGGGTCGTCACCGATGCCGTCACCGGCCTGGCCGACGACTACGCCGGTCTGTTCGGCGAGTCCGTGCAGGTCTACCGGACGCCCGCCGACCTGGCGCGTCTCGGCCGGCTGCTGCAGGACCCGGGCGAGGCGGACGCCGTCTTCGGTGGCGACGCCGCCCGCCGGGAGGTGGCGGCGCGGATCGCCCGTGAGCACTCGTTCTCCACCCGCGCTGCCCGCCTGGTGGAGGCCGCCCACCGGGCCCGGGCACGGCGGGGCCTGGTCGACTGAGGTGTCCCCACTAGGCTGACGCCCGTGCCCTCGCCCCGTGTCTCGATCCTGACGGCGGTCTACAACCCCCCTCGGGCGGCATTCGAGGACACCGTCGCCTCGGTGCTCGCCCAGACCTTCGCCGACTGGCAGTGGGTGTTGAGCGAGGACTGCTCCACCGAGGACTGGGTGCGGCCGCGGCTGCGTGAGCTGGCCGCCTCCGACCCGCGGATCACCGTGCACGAGCGGCCTGAGAACGGCGGCATCGTGGCCGCGTCCAACGACGCCTTGGCCCGCGCGGCCGGTGAGCTGGTGGCGCTCCTCGACAACGACGACGTGCTGGCCCGCGACGCTCTCGAGGCGATGGTCGCGGTGTTCGACGAGGGCGACGCGAGCGGCGACCCGGTCGACTACGCCTACAGCGACCAGGACCTGATGACGGCCGACGGTCGCACCCACACCGCCTACTTCAAGCCCGACTGGTCACCGGAGCGGTTCCGCCACCACATGTACACCACCCACTTCTCGGTGCTGCGCCGTGAGCTGGTCGCTCGGGTGGGCGGCTTCCGCACGGGCTTCGACGGCTCCCAGGACCACGACCTCGTCCTGCGTGTCACCGAGCAGGCGCGCCGCATCGAGCACGTCCCCAAGGTCCTCTACCACTGGCGCCAGGTGGAGGGCTCCACCGCTGCGACCGGGGGCGGGGCCAAGCCCTATGCCTGGGACGCCGGCGTCCGGGCCGTCCAGCAGCACCTCGACCGCCTCGGCATCCCGGCCCGCGCGGAGCGCGCCCACTTCGCCGGTCACTACCGCGTCGTCCGGGAGCCTGACCTGACCACCCCGGTCAGCATCGTCATCCCGACGATCGGGTCGGCGGGGATCGTCTGGGGACGCCGCCGCGTCATGGTCACCGAGACGATCCGCTCGGTCATCGCCCACTCCGCGCGCACCGACCTGGAGTTCGTCGTCGTCTACGACACGCCCACCCCGGCCGAGGTGCTCCAGGAGCTGCGCGCGATCGAGGGTGCTCGGATCAAGCTGGTGGAGTTCACCCAGCCCTTCAACTTCAGCGCGAAGTGCAACGTGGGAGCGCTGCACGCCTCCGGCGAGGTCCTGGTCTTCCTCAACGACGACATGGAGGCCGAGTCCGAGGGGGTCATCGAGCAGCTCATCGCTCCGCTGCGTGAGCCGGGTGTCGGCATGACCGGGCCGAAGCTGCTCTTCGAGGAGCTGCGCATCCAGCACGCCGGGGTCACCTACGGCAGCGGCACGATCTCGCACGCCTACTACCGGGTCCCGCACCACCCGGATCACCGAGGCCCCTACGGCGAGCTGTGGATGAACCGCGAGGTCACCGCGCTCACCGGCGCCTGCGTGGCGGTGCGGCGGGAGGTCTTCGAGGACGTCGGCGGCTTCACCGAGCGGCTGCCGGTCAACTACAACGACGTCGACTTCTCGCTCAAGGTGCGCAGCCGCGGCCTGCGGCTGGTGTGGCTCCACGACGCGGTGCTGTTCCACTTCGAGTCGGTCAGCCGCGACAACAAGGTGCACGACTGGGAGCGCCAGATCCTCACCCGCCGCTGGGGCGACATCCGCGGGGTGCGGGAGCGCTACTCCAACAACACTCGCTAG
>JAPSKJ010000506.1 GCA_031177735.1 Nocardioides sp. | reverse complement strand
GCGGCCCAGCGACTGGAGCCGCTGCAGCGCGGCCCGGGGGACCAGCTTGGTCACCGAGGTGATCGCCTTGTAGCGCGCCGACGGGATCGAGTAGACCTTGCCGGCCTCGTGGTCGGCGATCGCCTGGCGGACCAGGTCGTCGGCCTCCAGCCACAGCCACGACGGTGCGGAGTCGCGGCTGACCTCCATCCGCTCGTGGAACTCGGTCTTGGTGAAGCCCGGGCACAGCGCGGTGACGGTGACGCCGCGGTCGCGGTACTCCGCCGCGGCCCACTCGCTGAAGCTGTTGACCCACGCCTTCGCGGCGCTGTAGGTGCCGCGCGGCAGGAACGCCGCGACGCTGGAGACGTTGATGATCCCGCCGCTGCCCCGCTCGGTCATCGCGGTGAGCGCGGCGTGCGAGAGCCGGAGGACGGCGGTGACGAGCACGTCGAGCATCGCGTTCTCGGCGTCGACGGTGTTGTCGAGGAAGCGGCCCTTGAGACCGAAGCCGGCGTTGTTGACCAGCAGGTCGACCGGCCGCTCGCGGTCGGCGAGCCGCGCCTCGACCACGGCGAGCTGGGCGCGGTCGGCGAGGTCGGCGGCGATCACCTCGACACCGACGGCGTACGCCGCCCGCAGCTCCTCGGCCACCTGCTCCAGCCGTGCGGAGTCGCGGGCGACCAGGACCAGGTCGTCGCCACGCGCGGCGAGCTGGGTGGCGAACTCGTGGCCGATGCCGGCGGTCGCGCCGGTGACGAGGCTGGTGCGGCGGGTGCTCGGCTCGGACATGCGGCCCAGTCTGACGCACGTCGCCGGGCGGTCCGGCATGATGGCCCCGATGACCATCACGCTCGCGGTCGCCAACCAGAAGGGTGGCGTCGCCAAGACCACGTCAGTGGCCTCGCTCGGTGTCGCCCTGGCCGAGCTGGGCCACCGGGTCCTGCTCGTCGACCTCGACCCGCAGGCGTGCCTGACGTTCTCGCTCGGCATCGACCCCGAGGACCTCGAGCTGTCGGTGCATCACGTGCTCACCAAGGACGTCGATGCCGAGGAGGTCATCCTCGAGACCGACGACGGCGTCGACCTGCTGCCCGCCACGATCGAGCTGGCCCGCGCCGAGGCCGACCTGCTCACCCGCACCGGCCGCGAGCATGCGATCAAGGCCAGCCTCGAGGACGTCCGCATCGACGGGGCTGCCTACGACTGGGTGCTGCTCGACTGCCCGCCGTCGCTCGGCGTGCTGACCGTCGCGGCTCTGACGGCCGCCGACGGCGTACTCGTGCCGCTGCAGTGCGAGACGCTGTCCCACCGCGGCGTCGGTCAGCTGCTCGACACCGTCCACGACGTGCGCCGCTTCACCAACAAGGGGCTGGAGGTGTGGGGCGTGCTGCCCACGCTGTACGACGGCCGCACCAACCACGCGCGCACGGTGCTCGAGACGATCTCGCAGACCTATGGGCTCGAGGTCGTCGAGCCGCCCATCCCCAAGACGATCAAGTTCGCCGAGGCGCCCGCCGCCGGGCGCTCGATCCTCGCGACGTCGCGCTCCAGCAAGGGTGCTCAGGCCTACCGCCAGGTGGCCACCCACCTGGTCGAGCGTGCGAAGCGACCGAAGGCCGGCGCGTCGGCGAAGGGCGCCGAGGGCTGATGGCCGAGCAGCTGACCCGTGCGCCCCGCCACCGGGCGCAGGCGCGCCCGCGGTGGGGGCGCCTCGCGGCCCTGGCCGGGTCGGTCACCGTGACGCTCGTGGCCGTGCTCGGCGGCTGGGGCGTGCTGCCCGAGGACGGCAGCGTCGCGCGCGACACCACGCCCGCGGCTGCGGCGATCATGCCGCCACCAGCCGGTACGCCGTCGCCAAGCGGCTCACCGTCGGGCGAGCCGGTCGCCGAGCCGGTCGCCGAGCCGGTCGCCGAGCCGGTCGCCGAGCCGGTGGAGG
>JAPSKJ010000061.1 GCA_031177735.1 Nocardioides sp. | reverse complement strand
CACCGAGGACGGGCAGGACGGCGACGGTAGCCGCCGCAACCGCCGCCGCCGTGGGCGCGACCGCGACCGCAACCGCCCTGCGGAGGTGCGCGGCCAGCGCAGCGAGCCCGACACCGAGATCCGCGAGGACGACATCCTCGTCCCGGCGGCAGGCATCCTCGACGTACTCGACAACTACGCGTTCGTCCGCACCAGTGGCTACCTGCCGGGGCCCGACGACGTCTACGTGTCGCTGTCGATGGTCCGCAAGTACGGCCTGCGCCGCGGTGACGCCATCGTCGGCCAGGTGCGCCAGCCCCGCGAGGGCGAGCGCAAGGAGAAGTACAACCCCATGGTGCGGATCGACAGCGTCAACGGCGCTGCGCCCGACCAGGCCGTCGGCCGGGTGGAGTTCGCCAAGCTGACCCCGCTCTACCCCAGCGAGCGGCTGCGCCTGGAGACCAACGCCGAGAACATGATCGGCCGCGTCATCGACATCGCCGCCCCGATCGGCAAGGGCCAGCGCGGCCTCATCGTCTCTCCCGCCAAGGCCGGCAAGACGATGATCATGCAGACCATCGCCAACTCCATCACCGCCAACAACCCCGAGTGCCACCTCATGGTGGTCCTGGTCGACGAGCGGCCCGAGGAGGTCACCGACTTCGAGCGCTCGGTCAAGGGCGAGGTCATCTCCTCGACCTTCGACCGTCCGCCGAGCGACCACACCCTCGTCGCCGAGCTGGCGATCGAGCGCGCCAAGCGCCTGGTCGAGCTCGGCCATGACGTGGTCGTCCTGCTCGACGGCATCACCCGACTGGGTCGCGCCTACAACCTGGCGGCTCCGGCGAGCGGACGGATCCTCTCCGGCGGCGTCGACTCCGCGGCGCTCTACCCGCCGAAGCGGTTCTTCGGCGCCGCGCGCAACATCGAGAACGGCGGCTCGCTCACCATCCTCGCCACGGCCCTCATCGAGAGCGGCTCGAAGATGGACGAGGTGATCTTCGAGGAGTTCAAGGGCACCGGCAACATGGAGATCCGGCTGCGTCGCGACTTCGCCGACAAGCGGCTCTTCCCGGCCATCGACGTGATCCAGTCCGGCACCCGCCGCGAGGAGCTGTTGATGAGCAAGGAGGAGCTGGCGATCGTCTGGAAGCTGCGCAAGGTCCTCGCCAGCCTCGACGGCCAGCAGGCGCTCGAGCTGCTGCTGGAGCGGCTGCGCAAGACGCACAGCAACATCGAGTTCCTGATGCAGGTGCAGAAGACCACGCCGACGCCCGGCTCTGACGACTGAGCGCCGACCCGGGGAGCGGGAATTCGCACCCCGGGTCCGGCGTTGACTACCCTTGGTTCGTTCGGTTCCGGTTCACGTGCGCGCAGCTCGCGCGGACGACCCGGCGCCCCCGATGAGAGGACACCATGAAGGCTGACATCCACCCGACTTACGTCGAGACCCAGGTCACCTGCACCTGCGGCGCGACGTTCACCACGCGCTCGACCAAGACCGAGGGCTCCATCAAGGCCGACGTCTGCTCGCAGTGCCACCCGTTCTACACCGGCAAGCAGAAGATCCTCGACACCGGCGGCCGCGTCGCCCGGTTCGAGGCCCGCTACGGCAAGAAGTAGCTCACGCACGAGCGCCGACCGTCCCCCTGCGGGGGCGGTCGGCGCTCGGCATTTCCCGGCGGCGGAATCCCCGGTTAACCGGTGAAACTCGCACTTCCGGGGTGTTGCAAAGGCCGAGAAGTTCAGGAATCCCCGGTTAACCGGGGATTCCGACGAGCGGAGGAAACCCATGTTCGAAGCGGTCGAGGGCCTCGTCGAGGAGCACGCGGAGCTGGAGACGCGGCTCTCCGCGCCGGAGACCCACGCCGACGCGCGGCTGGCCAAGCAGCTCAACCAGCGCTACGCCGAGCTGAGCGCGATCATCGGCGCGTGGCGCGACTGGAGCCGGCTCAGCGACGACGTGGAGGCCGCGCGCGAGCTCGCTGGAGAGGACTCCGCGTTCGCCGAGGAGGCCCAGGCTCTCACCGAGCGGCGCGCCGAGGCCGAGGAGCGGCTTCGCCGGCTGCTCGTCCCGCGCGACCCGGCCGACAGCAAGGACGCCATCCTCGAGATCAAGTCGGGGGAGGGCGGTGAGGAGTCGGCGCTCTTCGCCGGCGACCTGCTGCGGATGTACACCCGCTACGCCGAGCGGCTCGGCTGGAAGGTCGAGGTCCTCGACGCGACCGAGTCCGATCTCGGCGGCTACAAGTCCGTCACCGTCGCGCTCAAGGCCAAGGGCACGCCGGAGCCCGGTCAGGCGCCGTACGCCCTGATGAAGTTCGAGGGTGGCGTGCACCGCGTGCAGCGCGTGCCCGTGACCGAGTCGCAGGGGCGGGTGCACACCAGCGCCGCCGGCGTGCTCGTGCTGCCCGAGGCCGAGCAGGTCGATGTGAGCATCGACGAGAACGACCTGCGCATCGACGTCTTCCGCAGCTCCGGCCCCGGCGGCCAGAGCGTGAACACCACCGACTCGGCCGTGCGGATCACCCACCTGCCCACCGGCATCGTGGTGAGCTGCCAGAACGAGAAGAGCCAGCTGCAGAACAAGGAGCAGGCGCTGCGGATCCTGCGCGCCCGCCTGCTCGTGGCCGCTCAGGAGGCCGCCGCCGCGGAGGCCAGCGACGCGCGCCGGCTGCAGGTCCGCACCGTCGACCGCTCCGAGCGGATCCGCACCTACAACTTCCCGGAGAACCGGATCTCCGACCACCGCACCGGCTACAAGGCCTACAACCTCGACCAGGTGCTCGACGGCGACCTCGCGCCGGTCGTCACCAGCTGCGTCGACGCCGACCTCGCGGCGCGCCTGGCCGCCCTCGAGTCGTGAGCGAGCTGACCCGGCGCGGCCTGCTGTCGACCGCCACCCTCACCCTGCGCGAGGCCGCCGTCCCCAGCCCCGAGTACGACGCCAGCGAGCTGCTCGCGCACGTCCTCGGCGTCACCCGGGGCGCTCTGGTGCTCGTCGACCACATCAGCGACGCCCAGGCGGACGACTACCTCGCGCTGGTCGCCCGCCGAGCCGCGCGCGAGCCGCTGCAGCACCTCACCGGGGTCGCCCACTTCCGCCACGTGACCCTCGCCGTGGGGCCGGGGGTGTTCGTGCCCCGTCCCGAGACCGAGCTGCTGGCCGGGTGGGCCATCGAGCAGGCGCACGCCGCGGCGGCCGACGGCCGCACTCCTGTCGTGGTCGACCTGTGCACCGGCTCCGGCGCCATCGCGCGCAGCATCGCCGACGAGGTGCCCGGCGCGCGGGTGCACGCGTGCGAGCTCTCCGAGGATGCGCTCGCCTGGGCGGCCCGCAACCTGGCGGGCACCGGCGTCGACCTGCGCCAGGGTGACCTGGCCACCGCGTTCGACGACCTCGCCGGCACCGTCGACGTCGTGGTGTGCAACCCGCCCTACATCCCGCTCGACGCGTGGGAGTCGGTGGCCGTCGAGGCCCGCGACCACGACCCGGACCTGGCCCTCTACTCGGGGGAGGACGGCCTCGACGCCATCCGCGTGCTCGAGGGGCGGGCGGCCCTGCTGCTGCGCAGCGGGGGAGTAGTGGGCACCGAGCACGCCGACGAGCAGGGGCCCGCGGGTCGTGCCGGCGGAGCTCCGGCGGTCTTCACCGCGACCGGCCGCTGGAGCGACGTGCGCGACCATCCCGACCTGGCGGGCCGTGCGCGCTACACCACCGCGCGACTGGCACGATGACCCCCATGACCACCCCACGCCGTTTCGCATCGGCTCGCTTTGCTCGCGCGGGGCACCGCGCCGCGGGGGCATCGGCATGAGCGAGCGTCTGACCACTGCGACCGCCGAGGAGCGCGAGGCCGCGATCCAGGCGGCCGCCACCGCGATCCAGCGCGGCGACGTCGTGGTGCTGCCGACCGACACGGTCTACGGCATCGGCGCCGACGCGTTCTCGCCCGAGGCGGTGACCGCGCTGCTCGACGCGAAGGGTCGCGGGCGCGAGATGCCGCCACCGGTCCTGGTGAGCCACGCGAGCACCCTCGACGCCCTCGCCACCCGCGTGCCCGAGTGGGCCCGGTCCCTGACCCGGGAGTTCTGGCCCGGCGCGCTCACCGTGGTGTGTCACCAGCAGAGCAGTCTGCGCTGGGACCTCGGCGAGACGCGGGGCACGGTGGCGGTGCGGATGCCCGACCACGAGGTCGCCCTCGCCCTGCTCGAGCGCACCGGCCCGCTGGCGGTGAGCTCGGCCAACAAGACCGGGCAGCCGGCGGCGACCGACGCCGACGAGGCCGAGCGCATGCTCGGCGACGACGTCGCGGTCATCGTCGACGACGGTCCCTCTCCCGGAGGGGAGGCGTCGACCATCGTCGACGCCACGGACGCCATTCCGCGTCTGCTCCGCGCGGGCGCGATCAGCATCGACCGGCTCAACGAGGTGCTCCAGCCGCACGGCGTGCTGATCCCGACCGCACCCCGGCCGGCCGCCGACGCCGAGCGGGAGGGCGAGGCCACCGAGGCCGGCACGGCGAGCGACACCGACGCCTCCGAGGCGCCCGGCCCTGCCTGATGCGCGAATACCTCCTCGTCTTCCTGGTCGCCACGGCGGTGACCTACCTCCTCACCGTCGTGGCGCGCGAGATCGCGCTGCGCACGGGAGCCGTGGCCCGGGTCCGTGACCGCGACGTCCACGACGAGCCCATCCCGTACCTCGGCGGGCTGGCGATGCTGGGCGGTCTCGTGGCGGCGTACCTCGTGGCGCGCGAGCTGCCCTTCCTCTCCGACAGCGGTGCCTTCGTGCTGCGCGACGCCGGTGTCGTCCTCGTGGCGGGGGCGCTGATCTGCGCGGTCGGCGTGCTCGACGACATCTTCGAGCTCGACGCACTGACCAAGCTGGGCGGGCAGGTGCTGGCCACCGCGTTCCTGATCGCGTTCAACGTGCAGTACCTCTGGATCAACGTCCCCGGCGGCACGCAGCTCTCCCTCGACCCCGCCCAGGGCGCGCTGTTCACCGGGTTCGTCGTCGTGGCGACGATCAACGCGGTCAACTTCGTCGACGGCCTCGACGGGCTGGCGGCCGGGGTCGTCGGCATCGGCGCGGTGGCCTTCTTCCTGTTCTGCTACGGCCTGACCAGGATCAACGACCTCGAGCGGGCCACCACCGCGGCGCTGCTCGCAGTGGCGCTGGCCGGGGTGTGCCTCGGCTTCTTGTTCCACAACTTCCACCCGGCCCGGCTCTTCATGGGCGACAGCGGCTCGATGCTGATCGGCCTGGTGCTCTCGGCCAGCGCCGTCACCCTGTCCGGGCAGTTCCAGGGCGAGCAGCTCAGCAACGAGGGCGGCTCCAACACCGTCGCGACCCTGCTGCCGATCGTCCTGCCGCTGACGATCCTCATCGTCCCGCTGGCCGACCTGGTGATGGCCGTGCTCCGGCGCAGCTGGGCGGGCCGCTCGCCCTTCGCCCCCGACAAGCAGCACCTGCACCACCGGCTGCTCGAGATCGGACACTCCCAGCGGCGGGCCGTGCTGATCATGTGGCTGTGGGCGGCGCTGATCGCGTTCGGGTCCGTCCTGGTCAGCCTGTACGCCGCCACGTGGGTGTGGGTGACCCTCGCGGTGTGGCTGGCGGTGACCCTGGTGGCGACCTTCCTGGTGCCGACGGTCAAGAAGCCGACCCTCGACCTGCACCAGGACGCCACCGCCTGACCCGGTTCCCACGGGCGATCCAACGGGCCGCGTGGCCGCCGCCACCGGTGCATTTAGACCGGATGCCATGCTTGTGATAGTTTTCACGAGCGGGCTGGATAGGGTTCCACCGAACCGGACCGCACGATCTCTCCCTCCACAGAACGGCCGCCGACGATGACGACCGACTCGAAGCAGGCACTGCGCGCCACCGGCGCCGCAACGCTGCTCGGCGCTGCAGGCTGGTGCCTGGGCGCGGCGGTCGTGCTCGGTCTCGTGGCGCTGCTCGCCGACGGGCTGCCGGCGGCGTACGCGGGCCTCTTCGGAGCCGTGCTCGTGCTGGTGCTCTTCATCTGGGGAGCCTTCGTCGTCGACGTGGTCGCCACCGTGCTGCCCTCGGCGACGGTGCTGGCCGCGCTGGTGACCTACGGCGCCCAGATCGCGACCACCGCAGTCGCGCTGATCCTCGTCGACCGGCGCGAGCTGTTCCTCGACGAGCGGCCCTGGCTGGCCGCGGGCGTGGTGGTCGGCGTGCTCGCCTGGGTGAGTGCACAGATCGTGCTCACCGTGCGCCGCCGGATCCCCATCTACGACCTTCCCGAGGTGCCGGTGCCGGAGCGCTCCGGGGCGGTGGAACGATGACCCGTTTCGGCTGCTACAGTCCGGGGCGCGATGGCAGACGAGGAGCCTCCGGCAGCGTCCGGCCCCGAGCGGACCGACCCGGTTCGCGACCCGTGGCAGGCGTTCAGCTACCTCGTCTCCGGAGTCGGGTTCTACGGCTTGGTCGGTTTCGGTCTGGACCGCTGGCTCGGCACCAAGTACCTGGTGGTGGTCGGCATCCTCATCGGAGCGGTTCTGGGCCTGTACCTGACCTGGAAGCGAATGCCGAACGGATCCGATCAGGACCCATCAGCATGACCCCCACGATCACCCCGCACATGACACAGCAGATGACGCAGGAGGCACTGTGAGTTCCGCCGGAGCCCTGATTCGCGCCGAGAGTGATTTCCACGCGCCCGGCCCCGGCAGCTTCGAGCTGCCTCCCGTCGTCGAGTCGCTCGGCGTCACCAAGCCGATGCTGCTGCTCGTCCTCTCGGCGGTCATCGTCATCGGCTTCACCTGGCTCTCCGCCCGCAAGGCTGCGGTCGTCCCCGGCCGCCTGCAGTTCGCGGGGGAGTCGGTCTACGGCTTCGTCCGGGGCCTGGCCCGCGACAACATCGGCAGCGATCACTTCATGAAGTTCGTGCCGTACCTGTTCTCGCTGTTCCTGTTCATCCTGGTGAACAACTACTACGGGATCATCCCGTTCCTGCAGTTCCCCTCGTTCTCGCGGATCGGCTTCGTCGTCCCGTTGGCGCTGATGTCCTGGATCGTCTACATCGGTGCCGGCATGTGGGCCCACCACGGCCCGCTGGGCTACCTCAAGCACGCGACGATGCCCGGCGGCATCAAGGGCCCGATCCTGCTGCTGCTCGTGCCGCTGGAGTTCTTCTCCAACGTGCTGGTCCGGCCGGTCACGCTCAGCCTGCGTCTGTTCGGCAACATGTTCGCCGGCCACCTGCTGCTGATCCTGTTCGCCACCGGCGGTGCCGCCCTCCTCACCAGCGGCAACCTCCTCTACGGCGGCGTCGGCATCCTCGCCTTCGTGCTCGGCATCGGGGTCAGCTTCCTGGAGCTGCTGGTCATGTTCCTGCAGGCCTACGTCTTCACCCTGCTCAGCACCATGTACATCGGCGAGGCGCTCGCCGAGGAGCACTGAGCCCGGGCACCGCCCAGGGCACAGCGCTGCTGCACAGCTCCAACAGCTTCACACCGCACCACTGAAGGAACCCACACCAGCGACGCGGCGAGCCGCGTCGTGAAACGAAAGGAAAAGCCGTGGAAGGCTCCCTCAACATGATCGGCCTCGGCCTCGCCGCGATCGGTCCCGGCGTCGGCATCGGCCTCATCTTCGCCGCGTTCATCAGCGGCGTGGCCCGTCAGCCCGAGGCCCAGAGCCGCCTGCAGTCGATCGCCATCCTGGGCTTCGTTCTGGCTGAGGCTCTCTACATCATCACCCTCGCCCTCGCGTTCGTTCTGCCGATCTGACCATCCCGGTCTGATCGTCCCTGGATAGGTGGACCAGCTCATGAACACAGCCGTTGTTCTGGCGGCCGAGGAAGCCCACAACCCGCTGCTGCCGGTGTGGTCTGAGGTCATCCTCGGCTCGATCGTCTTCTTGATCGTGCTCTTCGCGGTCTGGAAGTTCGTCGTGCCGAGCTTCGAGAAGGCGTACGCCGAGCGGACGGCCGCCATCGAGGGAGGCCTCAGCGCGGCCGAGACCAAGCAGGCCGAGGCCGACGCCAAGCTGGCCGAGCTCGAGCGGCAGCTGGCCGACGCCCGCCACGAGGCCGCCCGCATCCGCGAGGAGGCCCGCGAGCAGGGTGCCCAGATCGTCGCCGACATGCGTGCGCAGGCCCAGGCCGAGGCCACGCGGATCGTCGAGCACGGCAAGGCTCAGATCGAGGCCGAGCGCCAGCAGGCGGTCACCTCGCTCCGCGCCGAGGTCGGCACCCTGGCGACCGGCCTGGCCGGCCGCATCGTCGGCGAGAGCCTGGACGACGAGGCTCGCCAGAGCCGGGTCGTCGAGCGCTTCCTCGCCGAGCTGGAGGCGAGCAACTGATGGAGTTCCGTGGTGCGTCGGCCGAGGCTGTCGCCGCTCTGACCGAGCAGCTCACCACGCAGGTGAGCGGCTCGGCGGAGACGGCGGCGGCCGTGGCCGACTCCCTCTTCTCGGTCTCGCAGACCCTGCGGACCGAGGCGGCGCTGCGTCGCTTCGTCACCGACGGCTCGGTGCCTGCGGAGGCCAAGTCCGGGCTGGTCCGCGAGGTGCTCGGCACGAAGGTCTCGGCTGCGGCCCTCGACCTCGTCGCCGACGCCGTCACCCGCCGGTGGACCTCCACCATGGACCTCGCCTACGCGATCGAGCGCCTCGGTGAGATCGCCGCGGTGCGCTCGGCCGGTGACGAGGCCGGCCGGCTCGCCGACGAGCTGTTCTCGCTCGGCCGGATCGTCCAGGAGAACCCGCCGCTGCGCGACGCGCTCTCCGACCCGGCTCGGTCGATCGACGACAAGGCGGCCCTGCTGACCTCGCTCCTCGGCGGCAAGGCGCTCCCGGCGACGCTCACCCTGGCCAAGCAGTCCGTCGCGGGCACCCACCGCACGGTCTCGGTCGCGCTCGACGAGTACACCAAGGTCGCGGCCGCCGTCCACGGCGAGGGCGTCGCGACCGTGCGCGTGGCCACGCCGTTGAACGAGGCCGACCAGCGTCGGCTCGGTCAGGCGCTGGCTCGGCAGTACGGTCGAGAGATCCACCTCAACGTCATCGTCGACCCGGAGGTCGTCGGTGGCATCAAGGTGGAGCTCGGTGACGACGTCATCGACGGCACCGTCGCCAGCCGCCTCGACGACGCCCGCCGTCGCCTGGTCGGCTGAGACCCGGCCTACCCCTTTCCCTGGCCCCACTTCCGGCACAGACTTCAAGAGATCCAAGAGAGAAGGCACCCAAGATGACGGAGCTGACCATCCGTCCGGAGGAGATCCGCGACGCGCTGCAGAAGTACGTCGCCGAGTACCAGCCCGACGCCGCCAGCCGCGAGGAGGTCGGCACCGTCGCGACGACCGCCGACGGCATCGCGCGGGTCACCGGGCTTCCCTCGGCGATGGCCAACGAGCTTCTCGAGTTCGAGGACGGCACCCTGGGCCTGGCCCTGAACCTCGACACCCGCGAGATCGGTGTGGTCGTCCTGGGTGACTTCGACAAGATCGAGGAGGGCCAGACGGTCCGCCGCACCGGCGAGGTCCTCTCGGTGCCGGTCGGCGACGGCTACCTCGGCCGCGTCGTCGACCCGCTCGGCAACCCGATCGACGGCCTCGGCGAGGTCGCCACCGTCGGCCGCCGCGCCCTGGAGCTGCAGGCGCCCGGCGTCATGGCCCGCAAGTCGGTCCACGAGCCCCTGGCCACCGGCATCAAGGCCATCGACGCGATGACGCCGATCGGCCGCGGCCAGCGCCAGCTGATCATCGGTGACCGCGCGACCGGCAAGACCACCGTCGCGATCGACACGATCATCAACCAGAAGCAGAACTGGGAGACCGGCGACCCCACCAAGCAGGTCCGCTGCATCTACGTGGCGATCGGCCAGAAGGGCTCCACCATCGCCTCGGTGCGCGGTGCCCTCGAGGAGGCCGGCGCGCTGGAGTACACCACGATCGTCGCGGCTCCGGCCTCCGACAGCGCGGGCTTCAAGTACCTCGCCCCCTACACCGGCTCGGCCATCGGCCAGCACTGGATGTACGAGGGCAAGCACGTCCTGATCGTCTTCGACGACCTCACCAAGCAGGCCGAGGCCTACCGCGCCGTGTCGCTGCTGCTGCGCCGCCCGCCGGGCCGCGAGGCCTACCCGGGTGACGTCTTCTACCTGCACAGCCGGCTGCTCGAGCGTTGCGCGAAGCTCTCCGACGAGCTCGGCGCGGGCTCGATGACCGGTCTGCCGATCATCGAGACGAAGGCCAACGACGTCTCGGCGTTCATCCCGACCAACGTCATCTCGATCACCGACGGGCAGATCTTCTTGCAGTCCGACCTGTTCGCGGCCAACCAGCGGCCCGCGATCGACGTCGGCATCTCGGTCTCCCGCGTCGGTGGTGCGGCCATGACCAAGGCGATGAAGGCCGTCACCGGCTCGCTGAAGGTCGACCTCGCGCAGTTCCGCGCGATGGAGGCCTTCGCGATGTTCGCCTCCGACCTCGACGCCGCGTCGAAGCAGCAGCTCGCCCGCGGCCAGCGGCTGATGGCGCTGCTCAAGCAGTCCGCCTACTCGCCGTACCCGCTCGAGGACATGACCGTGTCGCTGTGGCTGGGCACCTCCGGCCGCCTCGACATCGTCCCGGTGGAGGACGTGCTCAAGTTCGAGCAGGAGTTCCTCGACTACCTGCGTCGCTCCCACGCCGGCATCCTGTCGGGCATCCGCGAGTCGCTGAAGTTCGAGGACTCCACCGAGTCGCAGCTGGGCGCGGCGTACGACTCCTTCCTGAACCAGTTCGAGACCTCCTCGGGCCAGTCCATCAAGCCGGGCTCGGCGAAGGTCGACGCGCTGGAGGACGAGGACGTCGAGCAGGAGCAGATCGTCAAGCAGAAGCGGGGCTGACGGATGGCCGTATCGCTGCGTGAGTACCGCGCGCGGATCAAGTCGACGGAGTCGATGAAGAAGATCACGCGCGCCATGGAGCTCATCGCTGCGTCCCGCATCATCAAGGCGCAGCAGCGGGCGCAGGCCGCCGCGCCGTACGCCCGCGAGCTCACCCGTGCGGTCTCGGCGGTGGCGACGTACTCCAACGTCGACCACCCGCTGACCACCGAGCCGGTCAACCCCGACCGGGCCGCGGTGCTGGTGATCACCAGCGACCGCGGCCTGGCCGGCGCCTACTCCTCGAGCGTCCTGCGCGAGGCGGAGGGCCTGGTCGAGAAGCTCAAGGCGGAGGGCAAGGAGGTCGACGTCTACGTCTCCGGTCGCAAGGGCGAGGCGTTCTACCGCTTCCGCAACCGGCGGATCGTGCAGGCGTGGACGGGCCACAGCGACCAGCCGACGTACGACGTCGCCAAGGACATCGGCGAGACCCTGATCGAGACCTTCCTCGCCAGCGAGGGTGGTGCCGAGGGCGCGACCGGTGCCGACGAGGTGCACATCGTCTACACGCGGTTCGTCTCGATGCTGACCCAGAAGCCGACCGCAGTGCGGCTGCTGCCGCTGGAGGTCGTCGAGGGTGTCGAGGAGCCGGACCCCTCCGAGCTGCTGCC
>JAPSKJ010000505.1 GCA_031177735.1 Nocardioides sp. | reverse complement strand
TCCGGCGTTCGCCTACAGTCACCGCGTGATCGGTGAGGACCTGGCGCGTTGAGTGAGGGCTCGGCGTCACGTCCCCCGAGGATGGACGACGTCGCGAGGGCGGCCGGAGTCTCGCTCGGCACGGTCTCGCACGTCCTCAACCACCCCGATCGGGTCGCGCCACGCACCCGCGACCGGGTCCAGCGCGCGATCGAGGAGCTCGGCTTCGTGCCGGACCGCCGGGCCCGCTCCCTGGCCGGCGGTGCGAGCTCGATGATCGGGTTCGTCGTCATCGACCTGACCAACTCCTACTTCGTCGACATGGCCAGGGGAGCGGAGGAGGAGGCCAACCTGGCCGGCATGAACGTCGTGCTCGCCAACTCCGACATCCAGGCCGAGAAGGAGCTGACCTACCTCCACCTCTTCGACGAGGAGCGCGTCGCCGGCATCCTGCTCACCCCGGTGGAGAACCTGGCCGACCAGGCGTGGCGCTCGCGCGAGTGGCGCCGTCGCCTGGTGGTGGCGAACAGCGACGGGGGCGCCGACCGATGCAGCGTCGCGCCGGACGACGAGCTCGGCGGCTACCTCGCCGCTCGCCACCTCATCGACGTCGGCCGCCGCAGCCTGGTGTTCGCCGGCGGCCTCTTCCACCTCGCACCGGTGGCCAACCGCCTGCGCGGAGCGCAGCGCGCGGTCGCCGAGACCAACGGCGCCGTCCGGATGACGACGGTGACCACCGCGGGGCTTCGGCCCAAGGACGGTCGGGAGGTCGGTGCCCGACTGGCCGACCTCCCGCCGGCTGAACGGCCCGACGGCGTCGTCGCTGCCGCCGACCTGCTCGCCCTCGGCCTGGTGCAGGCGCTCGCCGGTCAGCCGGGCCTGCGGATCCCCGAGGACCTCAGCGTCATCGGCTACGACAACAACCAGGCGTCGTGGGAGAGCGCGATACCCCTCACCACCATCGCCCAGCCGGGGCACGAGGTCGGCCGCACCGCGACTCGTCTGCTGATCGAGGAGATCCGCGAGCCGGGGACCCACCGGCACCAGTGCATCAAGATCGAGCCGCAGCTGATCGTCCGCAGCAGCACCTGACCCGGTCGGGCATTGCGGGCCGACACGGTCGCGGGCCCCGCGGCGCTTGGGCAGCCGGTGCGCCGTTGTCACCTCCGGTGCGCCGTTGTCGCTCCCGGTGCGCCGCTGCAACGCCGCACCGGACCGGATAACACCGCGTAACATGGACCACCGCCCCGCCCCAGACGCAGGGAGCGCCGACGCTACGGCGTGCCCGGCAGGGCCTCGCCGCAGCGCCGGCGTGACCGCCGCGCTCAGGGCACCAGCACGTAGCGCCCCCGGACGCCGCCCTTGGCCATGAGCCGGTGGGCCTCGGCGGCTTCGGCGAGTGGCAGCTCGGCCTGCACCCGGGTCGACAGCTCGCCGGCCGCCGCCCGCTCCAGCAGCGTCGCCAGCCGCGGCGCGTCCGGCGCGACCGACACAGCGGTCACGGTGACCCCTCGCTCGGCGGCCGGCACCGCCGAGGGCTGGACGCCGACGAAGAGCCCCCCGTCGCGCACCAGCGCCACGCCGCGCTCCTGGAGCACCGCACCGTCCGCCACGGCGTCCCAACCGCCACTCGGCGTGGACCTGAAGTCGACGCCGAGCGCCCGGACGAAGCCCTCGTCGTGGTCCCGAGCCAGCCCGGTGACCGACCAGCCCTGCTCGGCGGCCAGCGTGGCGACGTACGCCCCGACCGCACCCGCCGCGCCGGTGACCAGCAGTCGCCGCCCGGCTCCGGGGCCGAGCAGGTCGACCAGGTGCGCGGCGGTCAACCCGTTCAGCGCGAGGGTGGTCGCCTGCGCCGAGGTGAGGGCCGGCGGCACGGGGGCGATCCAGTCGACGGAAGCGACGATCTGCTCGGCGTAGCTGCCGAAGTCGCGGTCGAA
>JAPSKJ010000504.1 GCA_031177735.1 Nocardioides sp. | reverse complement strand
CCCTCGAGGTTGTAGCGGGCGGCCAGGTCGACCAGCCGCTCCGGGTCGGCCACGTCGACCGGGACCGTCAGGCCCGAGCGGTCCACATCGAGGTCCCGCGCGACGGCGACGACCTGGGGCGCGACGAGGAGGTACGCCGCGGCGGCCTTGATCTTCGCGCGCGGCCCGGGCGCCATGCCCGACTCCGGGTCCTCGGCCGCCGCGACGATCGAGGCCATGTCGCCGAACCGCTGGAGCAGGCCGGCCGCGGTCTTCTCGCCCACTCCGGGCACGCCGGGCAGGCCGTCGGAGGCGTCGCCGCGCATGGTGGCGAAGTCCGCGTACTGCGAGCCGTCGATGCCGTACTTCTCCTTCACCCAGGCGTTGGTGACCCGCTCGTGCTTGCCGACGCCGCGGGCGATGTAGAGCACCCGGACGTCCTGCTCGTCGTCGACGAGCTGGAACAGGTCGCGATCACCGGTGACGATGTCGACCGGCCGGCCGGCGCCGGTGGCCAAGGTGCCGATGACGTCGTCGGCCTCGTAGCCGTCGACCCCGCGGATCGCGAAGCCGAAGGCGTGGAGCACGTCGATGATGATCGGCACCTGGACCAGCAGGGGGTCGGGCACCTCCTCGACGTCGGGCGCGAGCTCGCGTTCCGCGACGACGCGATGCGCCTTGTACGTCGGCAGCAGGTCGACGCGCCACTGCGGCCGCCAGTCGTTGTCCCAACAGGCCACCAGCTCGGCGGGGCGGTACTGGTCGACCAGCCGGGCGATGAAGTCGAGCAACCCGCGCACCGCATTGACGGGCGTCCCGTCGGGTGCCTCGATGCTGGGCACCCCGAAGAAGGCCCGGAAGTACATCGAGGCGGAGTCGAGCAGCATCAGGCGGCCGGGTTCAGTCACGTCCGGCATCCAATCACGCGCGGAGGGAGCCGGCACGGTAGGAAGCCTCCCCGATCCACCTGCACGTGAGAGAGGACGGGACGTTCCGCAGCTTCGCCGACACCGACGACTGAGTGACGTACGGTTCGCCAGCCGTGCCGCGAGGAGTCCGCGGCGTCCGGAGCGCGATCGCAGCGTAGGACGGCACCGGCCAGTGGCTAGTGTGTGCCGGGTGAGCGCGTCCGACATCGAGGCCACCGACCGCTTGATCCTGCAGCTGCTCGCCGCGGATGGCCGGATGTCCTTCACCGACCTCGGCAAGGCCACCGGGTTGTCGACCTCGGCGGTGCACCAGCGGGTCAAGCGGTTGGAGCAGCGCGGGCTCCTCCAGGGCTACGGCGCGACGGTCAACCACGCCGAGCTGGGCCTGCCGCTGACGGCCTTCGTCGCGATCCGGCCGATCGACCCCTCCCAGCCCGACGACTGCCCGGACCGGGTCAAGGGGTTCACCGAGATCGAGTCCTGCTGGTCGGTCGCGGGCGACGAGTCCTACCTGCTCAAGGTCCGTGTCGCGACTCCGGCCGCGCTCGAGGAGCTGCTCGGTCGGATCCGGTCCGCAGCGAACGTGTCGACCCGCACCACGATCGTGCTGTCCACGTACTACGAGAACCGCCCCGTCACCGCCTGACGGGCGGGCTGCTCACCCGGCTGCGGCGTGCTGCCGCCACCACTCCTGGCCACTGGCCGGGAGCGTGTGGATCGGGTCGTAGTAGGCGTAGGTGCGCTCCAGCGCCTCGAGGTCGGTGGACTCGATCGAGGTGCGGTAGTTCTTGGTCCAGTAGGAGATGCCGCGCTCCCGGTCGTAGTCGGCGAGCTGGTGCACCCACCGCTTGCCGACGAACGGCACGTCGCACACGATCCGGGGGGTCGCGAACCCCGGCAGGTAGCCCATGATGTCGTGCTGCAGACGCTGCGCCTGCGCCACCGAGACCCGCCAGTGCTCGGCCGCGGGGATCATGTCGCACATGTAGAAGTAGTAGGGGAGGATCTGCGC
>JAPSKJ010000503.1 GCA_031177735.1 Nocardioides sp. | reverse complement strand
GACTCCACCAGCGGCATGGAGACCCAGACCATGATCACGCTCGGCTACAGCGAGTACGCCACGAGCCGCAGCGTGCTCCTCCACGAGATCGTGCACCAGTGGTACGGCGATCTGGTCACCCCCGAGGACTGGCGCGACCTGTGGATGAACGAGGGCATGGCGATGTACCTGCAAGGCATGTGGGAGGACGAGGACACCGGTGCCACCGGCTGGGCGGTGCGCGAGTGGCGCCACGACGAGCCGCGCCTGCGCGCCCAGGCCGGCCCGCCCGGCGCCTACGACGCCGACGCGTTCGCCGAGAGCAACGTCTACTTCGGCCCGGCCCTGATGTGGGCCGACTTCCGCGGATTGGTCGGCGAGGAGACGTTCTGGCGGCTGGTGCGCGAGTGGCCGCAGGAGCACGCCGGCGGCAACGCGTCCCGCGAGGAGTACTTCGCCTGGCTGGAGGCCGAGACCGGCCGCGAGCTGGACCGGTTCTTCGACCGCTGGTTGATGAGCCCGACCTCGCCGGCGCAGCGCCGGCGCTGACGCCCGTCGATCGGGGCGGCCCCTAAGGTGTAGGGGCATGTGGACGCAGCGCCTGAACGCGACCGACCTCATCGACCTCGTCCTCGACGCGGACTCCTGGAGGTCCTGGGACACCCCTCCCTCCCGCGAGGGTGTCTCCGACGAGTACGCCGCCGAGCTGGCCGCCGCCGCCCTGAAGTCCGGCGTCGACGAGTCGGTGCTGACCGGCGAGGGCCTGATGCACGGACGCCGGGTGGCGGTGCTGGTGAGCGAGTTCGGCTTCCTGGCCGGGTCGATCGGCCGTGCTGCCGCCGACCGGCTCGTCGCCGCCATCCAGCGCGCGACCGCCGAGCGCCTCCCCCTGCTCGCCGCGCCCGTCTCCGGCGGCACCCGGATGCAGGAGGGCACCCCGGCCTTCGTCCAGATGGTCCGCATCGCCGAGGCCGTCGCGGCCCACAAGGCTGCGGGCCTGCCCTACCTGGTCTACCTGCGCCACCCCACCACCGGCGGCACGATGGCCTCCTGGGGCTCCCTGGGCCACGTCACGGTCGCCGAGCCCGGCGCCCTGGTGGGCTTCCTCGGCCCGAGGGTCTACTCCGCGCTCTACGGCGAGGAGTTCCCCGCCGGGGTCCAGACGGCCGAGAACCTCGCCGAGCGCGGTGTGATCGACGCCGTCGTCGCACCCGACGAGATCTCCCGCTGGCTCGACTCGGCCCTCTCCATCCTCCAGTCCCGACCCGTCGGCCCTGTGCCCGACCCCGGCCACGAGCCGATCCCCGACATCGACGCCTGGGACGCCATCACCCGCTCGCGCCGCCCCGAGCGGCCCGGCGTGCGCCGCCTGCTGAAGTACGCCGCCGCCGAGGTCGTCCCGCTCAACGGCACCGGCCAGGGCGAGTCCGACCCGGGCCTGCTCATCGCACTGGCCCGCTTCGGGGACGCACCCTGCGTCTTCCTCGGCGAGGACCGCCGCGGCCAGACCACCGGCCACCCGCTCGGCCCGGGGGCGCTGCGCGAGGCCCGCCGCGGCATGCGACTGGCCGTCGAGCTCGGACTCCCGCTCGTCACCGCCATCGACACCCCCGGCGCCGCCCTCTCCGCCGAGGCCGAGAACGGTGGGCTCGCCGGCGAGATCGCTCGCTGCCTCGCCGACCTCGTCACCGTGCAGGCACCCACCCTGTGCCTGATGCTCGGCGAGGGCACCGGCGGCGGCGCCCTCGCCCTGCTCCCCGCCGACCGCGTCGTCGCCGCCCAGCACGCCTGGCTCTCTCCGTTGCCGCCCGAAGGCGCCTCGGCGATCGTCCACCGCGACACCCTGCACGCCCCGGAGATGGCCCGTGCCCAGCGGGTGCGCGCCACCGACCTCGCCGCCATCGGCGTGGTCGACCGGATCGTCGCCGAGCACCCCGATGCCGCCGACGAGCC
>JAPSKJ010000502.1 GCA_031177735.1 Nocardioides sp. | reverse complement strand
GCCCTCGCCGCCGGCGCGGCGGGCGTGCACCTCGGTGCCACCGACCTGGCTGTGGCCGACGCCGCCCGCCTCGCGCCCGGCCTGCTGGTCGGGGCGACCTGTCGCGAGCGGGAGTCGGTCCGGCGGGCGCAGGCGGACGGCGCGTCGTACGCCGGCTTCGGCCCGATCAACGCCACGACGTCGAAGGCCGGGCTGCCCGCTCCGCTCGGCGTGAGCGCACTCGGCGAGGCCGCCGGCATCCTGCCGCTCATCGCGATCGGCGGCGTGGACGCCGCCACCGCCGCGGCCGCACGCCAGGCCGGTGCGCACGGCGTCGCGGTCATCGGCGCGATCTGGCGAGATCCCGATCCGGTCCGGGCAGCGAAGGAGATCGTCGCGGCGGTCGCCTGATGAAGGTGCGTGTCCTGGGCGCCGGGATCATCGGGCTCGCCTGCGCCGAGGAGCTGCTCCGCCGCGGCCACCAGGTCGAGGTGGTCGACCCGGCCCCGGGCTGCGGTGCCTCGCACGCCGCCGCCGGGATGCTGGCCCCCGCCGCCGAGGTCTGGCACGGCGAGCACGAGGTGCTCGACCTCGGCCGGCGCAGCCTCGCCCTGTGGCCCGATCTCGCCGACCGGCTCGGCGTGCCGCTGCACACGGCGGGGACGCTGCTCGTCGGTCGTGACCGGGGCGACCTGCAGGAGGTCGAGCGCCAAGCGGACCTCGCCGGGCGGCTGGGCGAGGCCGTCGAGCCGTTGACCGGTGCCGAGGCGCGCGCCCTCGAGCCGGGGCTCGGCCCGGTGGCCGGCGCCGCGCTGCTCCCCGAGGACTCGTCGGTCGACCCCCGTGCGGTGGTGCGCGCCCTGCTCGCCCGGGTGCCGGTCACCGCGACCGCCCGGACCCGGGCCGACGTCACGGTCGTGGCCACCGGAGCGAGCCTGCCGGCGCCGTACTCGGCCCTCGTGCATCCCGTCCGCGGCGAGATCCTCCGGCTGCGCACCGACGACCCGCCCGCCCGCACGATCCGCGGATGGGTGCGCGGCGAGCCGGTCTACGTGGTGCCCCGCGCCGACGGCGAGGTCGTGGTCGGTGCCACCTCCGAGCAGCACGACGGCCCGCCGGTGCCCACCGCCGGGGGAGTGCTGCGACTGCTGGCCGCTGCCCGTGAGCTCCTGCCCGGCCTGGACCGGGCCGAGCTGGCCGAGGCGATCGCCCGCGACCGGCCGGCGACCGTCGACAACCTCCCGCTCGTCGGACCGGTCGACGAGCACACCGTCCTGGCTGCCGGGCACTACCGCCACGGCGTGCTGCTCGCGCCGCTCACCGCGCGCCTCGTCGCCGACCTCATCGACCACGACCGCGACCCCGCCTGGGTCGACCCGGTGCTCGACCCCCTCCGCCCCACCCTCGAGAGGAGCCCCCGATGACCCTCACCGTCAACGGCGAGCCGACCCGGCCCGCCCCGACCGTCTCCGCGCTGCTGGAGCAGCGGTTCGACCACCCCGCGCCGGCCGGGGTCGCCGTGGCCGTCAACGGCGCGGTCGTGCCGCGCTCGGCCTGGTCCACCCACCACCTGGACGACGGCGATGTCGTCGAGGTCGTCACGGCGAAGGCCGGCGGATGAGCGCGCTCGTCCTCGCCGGGCGGACGCTGTC
Source organism: Nocardioides sp. (assembly GCA_031177735.1). Classification (GTDB taxonomy): domain Bacteria; phylum Actinomycetota; class Actinomycetes; order Propionibacteriales; family Nocardioidaceae; genus Nocardioides. Next base: position 307 of record JAPSKJ010000502.1, on the reverse strand, counting down.
CTCACGGCTGCTCCTCGGCACCGGCGGGCTGCCGCGGCTGAGCCTGCTGCCCGAGGTGCTCGCCGCAGCGCAGCCCGCGCTGGTCACGGTCTCGATCCGGCGAGCCTCGTCCCGGGCCGACGGCAGCCTGCTCGGCGTGCTGCAGCGCGCGGGCGTCGAGGTGCTGCCCAACACCGCCGGCTGTCTCTCCGCCCGCGAGGCCGTGCTCACCGCGGAGCTCGCGCGCGAGGCGCTCGGCACCGACTGGGTCAAGCTGGAGGTGATCGGCGATGAGACCTCCCTGCTGCCGGACGCCGTCGAGCTGCTC
>JAPSKJ010000501.1 GCA_031177735.1 Nocardioides sp. | reverse complement strand
CGGTGAGTCGGTTGATGGCGGCGCCCAGGTCAGGCAGCGACATCAGGTCGGCGTCCTTGATGTTGGGCACCACCAGGCCGCGGGGCGTCGCGGCCGCGATGCCGAGGTTGACGTAGTGGCGCAGCACGATCTCGCCCGCTGCGTCGTCCCACAGGGAGTTGACGAGCGGGTGCCGCGCCAGCGCGACGATGCACGCGCGGGACAGCAGGAGCAGCGGGCTGACCCGGACGCCGGCGTACTCCGGCTCGGCGCGCAGGCGCTCGGCCTGCCGCATCGTCTCGGTCATGTCCACGGTCGCCCAGATGGTGACGTGGGGGATGGTGAAGGCGCTGGCGGTCATCGCCTGCCCCATCGCCTTGCGCAGGCCCTTGATCGGCTCACGGGTGACGCGGCCGGTGATCACCGGCGCCGGCAGGGCCGGCTGGGCCGACTGGACGGGCTGGGCCGGCTGGGCCGGTTGCGGCGCCGCGTGGCGGCCGACGGTGCGGTGCAGGTCATCGGCGGTCACGTCGCCCTTCGGGCCGGTCGGCTCCACCGCGGCGAGGTCGACGCCGAGGTCCTGGGCGAGCTTGCGCACCGGCGGCTTGGCGAGGGGTACGACGCCGCGCACCCCGCCGTCCTTGCCCTCGACGCCGCGGGGCGCTCCACCCGCCTCGGCCGAGCGGCGCGGCCGGCGGTGGACCGATGCCTCGCGGGGTCCGTAACCCACGAGGGTCTGCTGCTTCTCCTCGACCGGCTCGGACGGTGCGTCCGGCGCAGGCGCTGCGGGCTCCCCCGGCGCCTCGGGCCCGGCCGCCGCCTCGGCGGCCGAGCCGATCCGGATGATCGGCGTGCCGACGGCGACGGTCTCACCCACCTCGACGAGGATCTCGAGCACCTCGCCGGCGTAGGGCGAGGGCAGCTCGACGACCGACTTGGCGGTCTCGATCTCGCAGATCACGTCGTTGACCGCGACGCTGTCGCCGACGGAGACGTGCCAGGCGACGATGTCGGCCTCGACGAGGCCTTCGCCGACGTCGGGAAGACGGAACTCCTGGCCGGTGCCGGTCGCCACGCCACTCACCATGCCAGGCTCCGGTCGACGGCGTCGAGCACGCGGTCGAGGTCGGGCAGCCAGGCGTGCTCCACCCGCGCGGGCGGATAGGGAGTGTCGAAGCCCCCCACCCGGAGCACGGGCGCCTGCAGGGAGTAGAAGCACTCCTCGCTCACGCGAGCCGCGATCTCCGCGCCCATGCCGAGGGTCACGTGCGCCTCGTGCACGACCACGCAGCGGCCGGTGCGCCGCACCGACTCATAGACCGGGGCCAGGTCGAGCGGCGAGAGGGTGCGCAGGTCGACGACCTCGAGCGAGCGGCCCTCGGCCGCGGCCGCCTCGGCGGCGCGCTGCGCGACCTGGACCGTGGGGCCGTAGGACAGCACGGTGACGTCGGATCCCGCGCGGACGACCCGGGACTCGAACAGCGGCGCGGGCGTCGCGGCGAGGTCGAGCTCGGCCTTCTCCGCGTGGTACTGCCGCTTGGGCTCGAGGAAGATCACCGGGTCGGGGCAGGCGATGGCCTGCTGGATCATCCAGTAGGCGTCGACCGGGTTGGAGCAGGCGACCACCTTGAGGCCGGGCGTGTGCGCGAACTGCGCCTCGGGCGACTCGCTGTGGTGCTCGACCGCACCGATCCCACCGCCGAAGGGGATCCGGATGACGATCGGCATGTCGATCCGGCCGCCGGAGCGGAAGTGCATCTTGGCGACCTGCGAGACGATCTGGTCGTACGCGGGGTAGACGAACCCGTCGAACTGGATCTCCACCACCGGCCGGTAGCCACGCAGGGCCAGCCCGACCGCGGTGCCGACGATGCCCGACTCGGCGAGCGGGGTGTCGATGACGCGGTCCTCGCCGAAGTCCTTCTGCAGCCCGTCGGTCACCCGGAAGACCCCGCCGAG
>JAPSKJ010000060.1 GCA_031177735.1 Nocardioides sp. | reverse complement strand
TCTCGCTGCTCGACGGCGTGGAGCAGGTGACCTCCGCCGCCGGGGTGTTCGCCGACGGCGCACAGGTCGGGCCGGCGCCGGAGGGCTACCTCGCCGATGGTGCGGCGCGGTTCGACGTCTCCTCGGCCCTCGATCCGTTCTCCGAGCAGGCCAGCGAGCTGGTGGACCAGCTGCGCGGGGTCGACGCGCCCTGGCAGGTCCTGTGGGCGGGCGGGGCGGCGTTCAACGTCGACGCGATGGACGGACTCGCCGACACGCTGCCGCTGGCGCTGCTGCTGATCGCCGTGGCGACCTTCGTCGTGCTGTTCCTGTTCACCGGATCGGTGGTGGTGCCGGTGAAGGCGCTGCTGCTCAACCTGCTCTCGCTGTCGGCGACGTTCGGTGCGATGGTGTGGGTCTTCCAGGACGGCCACCTCTCCTCGCTCCTCGGCTTCACCAGCGCCGGCTACCTGGTCGCGAACATGGTCGTGCTGATGTTCTGCCTGGCCTTCGGGATGTCGATGGACTACGAGGTGTTCCTGCTCTCCCGGATCCGGGAGGAGTGGGAGGCCTCCGACCACTCGCACGAGGCCAACACGCGCGCCGTCGCCCTCGGCCTGGCGCGCACCGGGCGGATCGTGACGGCTGCGGCGGCGCTGATGGCGATCGTGTTCGCGGCGATGGTCACCTCGAGCGTGCAGTTCATGCAGCTCTTCGGGCTCGGTCTGACCATCGCGGTGCTCACCGACGCCACGCTGGTGCGCGGGATCCTGGTGCCGGCCTCCATGCGACTGATGGGCCGGGCCAACTGGTGGGCGCCGCGCCCGCTGGCCGCCCTTCACGGCCGGATCGGCCTGAGGGAGACTGAGCCGGAGAGGGAGCCGGCTCGGGTGGAGGTGGGATGACCCAGGGGGCACAGTCGACACCGCGTCGCGCGCGGTCGCCGCGCGGGAGCGGCGACCAGCTGCGGGCGGAGATCGTCGCGGCTGCGCGCTCGCTCATGGCCGAGGCGCCGACGGCGGAGGCGGTCTCGATCCGGGCGGTCGCCGCGGCGGTCGGCGTGACCGCGCCGTCGATCTACCGGCACTTCGCCGACAAGCAGGAGCTCATCACCGCGGTCGTGGTCGACGTCTTCGAGGACCTCGACGAGGCGATGCTGGCCGCTGCCGAGGGCATCGACGACCCGCTCGAGCGGCTCTTCGAGTTCGGCCTCACCTACGTGCGCTTCGCCCTCGAGCACCCGGACCACTACCGGCTCGCGACCATGGACCTGTGCCCCCGCCCGGACGTCGAGTCGATCCTGGCCGAGGGTGCCTGGGTGCACTTCAACAGCGTGGTGCAGGAGTGCCTCGACGCGGGCGTGTTCGCCGGTGACGGTGACGACCCGGCTCTGGCGATCACTCTCGACCTGTGGACCGCCGCCCACGGGCTCGCGGCGATGCTCATCGTCAAGCCGCACCTGCCCTGGGGCGACCCGGACGCGGTCGCGCGGCGGGTGCTCACCGCGGCGGCGTACGGCCACACCATCCGGCCCGGCACCTGGCCTTAGCCGGCGTGAGACCCTGGAGGGGAGATGACCACGCCGAACCAGCCTCGCCGCCCGCGACACCTGATGGACCCCGCCAACCCGCAGCGGCCGGTCAACGACCAGGCGCTGACCAACGTGCAGCGCTGGGTGCTCTCGGTGCTCGCGGTCTTCACGATCGCCCACCTCGCCGTCGGCATCGTGTTCGCGGCGCTCGCGCTGCCCGCGGACGCCACCGTCCCGCGGATCGGCTTGTGCGTCATCGCGGGTGCGTTCGGTGTCGGCGGAGTGATGACCGGCTTCGCCATCCACCAGCGTCGAGTGCTCACCCCCTGGCTCCTCCTCGGCCTCCTGCCCACCGCCATCGGGTTGTGGCTCGCGCTGCGCTGAGCGCCCGCAGGCTGCGGACCTCCGCCCGTGGAGTCGGACGTTTCCGCCTCACGAGCGCGCGGTCGGGAGTGGGCGATTCGGCACTGCGGCAGCGGGTCCGGTAGTCTCTCCCCTCGGCCCGGCCAGGTAGCTCAGTTGGTACGAGCGACCGACTGAAAATCGGTAGGTCGGCGGTTCGACCCCGCCCCTGGCCACAGGCGAGACAGGACCCCCGGAGGACTCCTCCGGGGGTCCTGTGCATTTCCAGGGCTTCGTGGAGTGGCCGCCGGGTACCGGACAGCCACCACCTCGTCCACCGATCACGGAGGTCCCATGTCCGAGCAGTCGCAGGAGCACCAGAGCGCCCAGGACACCGACGGCCGGGGCGCCGCCGAGGACAACACCGGGGTCGCCGAGACCCCCGAGGAGCACAACTCCCCTAGCTCGCCGTCGTCCACGCCGGGCGGTGAGGACTCACGAGCCGACGGGTACGCCGAGGAGGAGATGGGCCTCGACGAGTCCTGATCCCCGGTCTGGACCGGCTCCGGTCAGGCCAGCTTCCACATGCCCGGGCCGCCCTTGGTCATCAGCCCCTCGCTGATGAGCGCCTGACGGGCGCGGCGGGCGGCGAACTGCCAGCGCAGCTCGCCCTCCGGGGTCGTCTCGCGGTCACCCGGCCGGAGGCCGTCCTGGATGGCCTCCTCGAGGCGCACGAACACCTCATCGGCCTCCAGCTCGCCGCCGGCCTCCTCGAGGACCGACAAGATGAGCGGCTTGAGGGCCTCCGGCGGCGTCCAGCGTCGCGCCACGGTCCGGGGCGGGGTCGCCGGAGTGCGCGAGGTGCGCGACGTCGCAGCGCTCCGCTGGCGCGGCGCGGGCGCCGCCTTGGTCACCGGCGTGGGCGGCGGTGGAGGCTGCCCGTGGATGCACTGGGACTTCGGGAGGTCGCACAGGTCGCAATAGTCATCGGACATCAGCACTCACCTTAGTTCGCCGCGCCCACCACCGGGAGTCGGCCTCCCGCACGGGGGGTACTGCCCGTGGCATGGCGCACGCGGAGACGTCGGTCGGCCGGGAGCCACCGTCGAAGGCGGCCGGCTTGATGTACGGCATCGGGCTGGGCGGGTTCGTCGACGGGATCGTCCTGCACCAGATCCTGCAGTGGCACCACATGGTCAGTGCGACCGACGAGCACCCGATGACCACACTGGCCGGGCTCGAGGTCAACACGCTGGCCGACGGCTTCTTCCACGTCGTGTCCTGGATGTTCGTCGTGGGCGCGTCGATCGTGACGCTCGCGCAGTGGCGGCAGGGTCGGCTCGCGCCCAGCTGGTCGTTCCACCTCGGCGGCGTCCTGACCGGCTGGGGAGTCTTCAACCTCGTCGAGGGGCTCGTCGACCACCAGATCCTCGGCGTGCACCACGTCCGCGACGACCTGGGCGGACCGCTGGCCTGGGACATCGGCTTCCTGCTCTTCGGCCTCGCGCTCGTGGTCGTGGGCTGGCTCGTGCAGCGGGCGGGGGCTCGGCGGATGCTCCGACGCCAGGCGGACCCAGGCCGATCGGTGTGAGCCCGCGCGGACCGCGCCGGTCCGGGCCGGGCCGGGCTAGGTGACAGCGCGCTCCTGCGGGAGCGGCAGCCGGCGTACGCCACCGAGCCGCTTCTGGTAGCGCACGTGCTCGGCGTGGTCGCCCAGCACGGTCCACAGCGCCTGGTGCGCAGCCCACGGCAGCTCACCGTCACCGCGGCGCCACGACGGGCCGAAGGCCACCCACACCGGCGTCCACTCCGCGGCGAGGTCCCACTCACCCCGCTTGGCCATCAGCAGCGTGCGGCGGATCTGGAAGGCGAGCCGCGGCCCGTCGGCGCAGATCGGTGCCGTGCGCACCGGCCAGACCGGCAGGTCGAGCGCCATCAGCGCCAGCTCGAGGTCGGGCAGGACGGCGGGATCGACCAGCACGGTCGCGACGTTCTCATGCGGCTCACGCCTCATCGCCGCACGCTAACCCGCTCCTGGACGCGCCACAACCCACCGACCAACGCGGCCTCGGCCCCCGGTCGACGGCCGGAGAGCCCCGGCCAGGTGGAGGCCCTGCTCGACGAAGCTGTCAGCCGACGACGACGACGTGCAGATGCCGGGGCCCGTGGACGCCCTCGACCCGGTCCAGCTCGATGTCGCTGGTGGCTGAGGGCCCGCTGATCCACGTGAGCGGACGCAGTGGGTCGAGGAGGGCGACGGCGTCCGGGACGTCGGTGACGACCTGGTCGACCCGCACGATGCACACGTGCTGGTCGGGCACCAGCGAGAGGGCGCGCCGGCCCTGGCCCGGGCCGTGGTCGAGCACGATGGTGCCGGTCTCGGCGATGCCGACCCGGGCCTCGGTGACCACGGCGTCGATCCGGTCGAGCTCGGCGGCGGTGAGGCCGGTGTCCTCGATCGCCCCGGGCACCTCGACGCCGAGGCCGGGCGGCACGACGACCGTGCCACCCGCGGGCAGTGCGGCCCGCACGGTCGCGGCCAGGTCGGCGGGTGCGCAGCGGGTGACCACGGCCCGGTAGTCCTCGACCCGCTCGACGAAGAGCTCGACCACCCGGTCGGCGGCTGTCGTGACGCGCGGGGCTACCGGCACGTCGGTCAGCCGCTCGACGCCCTCGAGAGCCGATCGGACCCGGCCCAGGATCTCCTCGCGCGCGCTCATCGGGTCTCCTCCCGTCCGCCGTCGGTGCGCTTCCACCAGGTGCGGAACGACTCGGTCGCCGGCGCCGGCAGGTCGCGCGCCGAGGTCCACGCTGACCCACCCGGCACCCGGGACAGGGAGCGCCGGCCACCGGGCAGCGCCCGTCGGCCGAACCGGCCGGCCACCCGGCCGGCGACCCCGGAGGCCCGCTCGGCCCAGCCGAGCCGCCGGGCGTCGGAGAGGGCGAACTCGGCTGCCCTCATCGCCACCGCCTCGGCCTTGGGGACGCGGTCGCCGCGGTGCCCGTCGACGACCTTGGCACGCAGGTGCACCAGCACCTCGGGGATGTCGATGCGGACCGGGCACGCCTCGAAGCAGGCGCCGCACAGCGAGGAGGCGTAGGGCAGCGAGTCGGTCTGCGGATCGCCCGTCCCACGCAGCAGCGGGTTGAGGATCGCGCCGATCGGGCCTGGGTAGACCGACCCGTAGGCGTGACCGCCGGTGCGCTCGTAGACCGGGCAGACGTTGAGGCAGGCCGAGCAGCGGATGCAGCGCAGCGCCTGCCGGCCGACCTCGTCGGCCAGCGCGCGGGTGCGTCCGTTGTCGAGGAGCACGACGTGGACCTCCTGCGGCCCGTCGCCGGGCGTCACCCCGGTCCAGGTGGAGGTGTAGGGGTTCATCCGCTCGCCCGTGGAGGAGCGGGGCAGCAGACGCAGCAGCGGGTCGAGCATCTCCCAGGTCGGCACGACCTTCTCGATGCCGACGACGGAGACGAGCACCTCGGGGAGGGTCAGGCACATGCGGCCGTTGCCCTCCGACTCGACCACGACCAGGGTCCCGGTGTCGGCGACCGCGAAGTTGGCGCCGGAGACGGCGACCTTGGCGCGCAGGAACTTCTCGCGCAGGTGCTCGCGGGCCGCGCCAGCGAGCACGGCCGGCTCGTCGGTCAGGTCGGCGGGCGCGGGACGGCCGACGTCCTTCATCCGGCGCAGGAAGATCTCGCGGATCTCGGCACGGTTGCGGTGGATGGCGGGGACCAGGATGTGGCTGGGCAGGTCGTCGCCGAGCTGCACGATGAGCTCGGCCAGGTCGGTCTCCCACGCCAGGACGCCCTCGGCCTCCAGCGCCTCGTTGAGCCCGATCTCCTGGGTCACCATCGACTTCACCTTGACGACCTCGTCGGCCTGGTGGGCCTTGGCCACCGAGACGACGATGGCGTTGGCCTCGGCCGCGTCACGGGCCCAGTGGACCGTCGCACCGCGGGCGGTCAACGCCTCCTCGAGCGCCACCAGGTGGCGGTCGAGGTCGCGCAGCGCCGACTCCTTCACCGCCGCGCCGGCGAGCCGGAGCCGCTCCCACCCGCTGTCGTCGCCGCCGATCGACTCGTCGACCTCCTCGACCAGGCGCGAGCGCTTGCCGCGGATCGTCGACGTGGCGTGGGCGAGGTTGTGCCGCAGCTGGGTGTCGGCCAGCGCCGTGCGCGCCGCGCTCGGGAACACCGGCATCCCGACGAACGTGCCGCTCACCGGAGCACCTCCGCATCTGATTCAACGTTTGTCGCGGTCAGCTCGACCGAGGAGTGCTCGGCGGAGGTCTCCTCGGTCGAGGCCAGGATCTCGGCCAGGTGCATGACCCGCACCCCACCCTGCTGCCGCGAGAGCATCCCGCCGATGTGCATCAGGCAGGAGTTGTCACCGGCGACGAGCACCTCGGCGCCGGTCTCGCGCACGTGGCGCGCCTTGTCGGCGCCCATGGCGACCGAGGTGTCGGAGTTCTTCACGGCGAACGTGCCGCCGAACCCGCAGCACTCCTGCGCGGCGGGCAGGTCGACCAGCGTGATGCCCCGGACGGCTTCGAGCAGCCGCCGTGGCCGGTCGCCCACCCCGAGCATGCGCAGGGAGTGGCAGGTCGGGTGGTAGGTGACCTTGTGGGGGAAGTACGCGCCCACGTCGGTCACCTCGAGCACGTCGACGAGGAACTCCGACAGCTCATAGACCCGCGGCCCGAGCTCGGCCACCGCGTCCACCAGGGCGGGATCACCCGAGCGGCGGGCCACGATGCCGTGCTGGTGCCGCGCCGAGCCGGCGCACGACCCGGACGGGGTCACGATCGCGTCGTAGCCGGCGAAGGCCTCGGCGTACGCCCGGACCACCGGGACCGCCTCGTCGAGGTAGCCGGTGTTGACCATCGGCTGGCCGCAGCAGGTCTGCGCCGCGGGGAAGTCCACCTCGACGCCGAGCCGGCGCAACAGCCGCACGACCGCCTTGCCGGTGTCGGGGAACATGGCGTCGTTGATGCACGTGACCATGAGGGCGACCCTCACGCTGGCACCTCCTCGGTCAGGCGGATCGCGACGGCGTGCCGTCGGGTCCGCGCCTTCGTGTCCGCCGTCACGACCGCCCGGCCGGCCAATCCTAGGGCCTCACGACCCGCGGCCGGCCTCAACGACCAGCGCCCGGAGCGATGCGGCGCTCGGCGTAGGGAACCAGCCGCGCCGGCCCGATCAAACCGAAGGCCTGGCGGGCGACCCCGCCGTAGACCTGCGGCGTCACCGTGCGGAGGCGGTTGATCAGCGTGCTGGCGACCTCGACCTCGATGGTGTTGGTGCCGGCGCGCAGCCAGGGGCCCACGTCCACGGTGGGGCCGAGCGGGTCGCACGGCCCGACGTCGTGGCCGTTGACGCGCACCCGGAAGGTGTCGTTGACCTCGCCGAGCTCGAGCAGCGCGCCGTCCTCCGCGGTCCAGTCCCGACCGAGGTCCACCGTGGTCCGGTAGCGCCCGATCCCGGCGACGTCCTCCAGCCCGGGCACCTGGGACCAGGGCGCCAGGCCGGCGAGCCGCACCGAGCGGACCGGCTTGACCGTCTCCGTGGCCGAGGCGCCGGGCTGCCAGTCCTCGATCTCCAGGTCCCAGTCGGTCAGGGCGAGCGGCTCGCGGACGCGGTCGACGCGGCTGCGGACGGTCCTGCCGTCCTGCAGCGTGGTCACGACGGTGCCCGGCGTCGTGGTCCGCACGACCACCGACCGTGCCTCCACCCGAACCGCCTCGGCGGTCGTGCTGGTCGCGCCCACCGGAGCGGGTCCGCGGGGCGGCACGAGCGCGATGACGGTGCTCTGACCCGGCCGCAGGTCGACCCGCACCCGGATCCGGCCACCCTCGCGGGCCCACAGGCCGACGGGAGCGACGGTGCCCGACCACGGGTCGAGCAGCAGCGGAACCGCGTCGGGCTCGGTCGCGGAGAGCCACACGTCCTGGGTCACCCGCTGGAGCCTGCGGTTCTCCGCGTGCTTGGCGTTGGCCAGGTAGTACAGGTCGGCTCCGTCGAGGGTGCGGCGGACGTGCATCACGGTGGAGGAGTCGTGGACGACGTCCCGCTCGACGCCGAGCTCGGCGAGCGCCGTGGGGATCTGCGCCTGGTCGGAGACCGTCCGGGTGGTCGGCTGGGCGGCGACCTCGGCGAGGAGCGCGCGCACCTCCTCGGTCTCCCCCGGTGCGGCGATGCCGACCGGCTGGACGGTGGACCAGTTCCCGAGCAGGACCACGGGGAGACCGGCTCGGGCGAAGTCGCGCAACCGACGCGCGGCGGCGACCTCGATGGTGACCTCCTGACCCCGGAACTGGTCCGGGCCGACGATCATGGCCTTGTACGCCGGACCGTCGGGTGCGAGCACTCCGTCACGGACCTCGACCCCGGGCAGGTCCAGGAGGGCCGAGGTGATGAAGGAGTGGCTCCAGCCGATCGGGATGCCGCCGTTGACCGCCCAGAAGGGGCCGATGCCGGTCGAGGCCCATCCCTTCTGTCGCAGGAACACCAGGTCGTACTTGGCGGCTCCGGACTGCAGCACCAGCTGGGTCCGGGCCAGGTAGCCCGCCACGTCCGGCATGTGCTGCCACTGGGGGGTCCGCGGGCCCCAGGCCTCGCCGTAGCCCACCGCGCCGGAGTAGTACGGCGAGAACGCCGCGAACCCCGGCCAGGTGACGCCGGGGGCGTCGGCGTAGGCGAAGCCGTGCAACACGGTCTGGTTGACCCCAGCGGCGAAGATGCTGTTCAGCGTCTGCAGCGCCCGGTCCCAGGTGGTCTGGTAGGCCGCGCCGAAGTAGCAGGCCGCCTCACACGAGAGCACGGCGTGCCCCCGGATGTCACGGCCGCCGGCCATCACCCGGTAGTCGTCGAGGTTCTTGAAGCCCAGCGACTCGGTCTCCGGCTGGTCCAGCAGGGCCGAGTGCTCGATCGTGTCGGTCTCCAGTCCGTAGGGCTGAACGCGGAGACCGAGGCCGAGGGAGCGGGCGAAGCCCTGCAGCGGCATCAGGTGGTGGTCGCGGTAGAGGTCGGACAGCACCTGGTTGAAGTCGTCGCGGGCGCGCGTCGTCTCGGTGCCGCCGAAGGTGAACGGGTACTTCTCGTCGTGCTCCACCAGCACCGCGAGCCACGGCAGCACGTCGTAGCCGGCGCGGGCGCGGAACTCCGCCGGCATCCGACGGGTCCAGATCGTCGCCTCGGTCTCGATCTCCAGCGAGTCCTCGAACAGGTAGCCGCCGGCCTGCGCGAGCAGGCTGCGCAGCTCCTGGTCCAGGATGCCGTCGCGCCACAGGTCGATGACGGCCTGGGAGCCCGCGGCGGAGAAGTGGTCCACCACCCACGACCGGGGCTCGGTGTGCGGACCCGCCTCGGGCTCCTGCGCCGATCCACGGACCCAGTAGGAGAGCACCACCCAGGCGCCGTCGGCGGGGGCGGTCCACCGCAGCCGCCCGTCGGCGACGGCGTCGGTGAGGTCCACCAGCGAGTCGGCGTACAGGCGGGTGCCGTTGCGATCGGTGGCGCCCACTCGGAAGGCCTGGACCGCGAGGAGGTCCTGCCGGGAGACGGCGGAGGAGGCGTGCGCCGCCGGCGGCGGCACCGGCCCGTCGTAGGTGGCGCCCGCAGCCACGTCGGCGCGGCCGTGCGCGAGCTCGGTGCAAGCAGCGTCGTCGTCGGGCGTGATGGTGCTGACCGCTGCAGGCCACGAGGGGCCCACGGTGATGTCCACCCGGACGCCGCGCTCGGCGGCGCGTCGCAGCGCCGCCTTCACGCCTGCCACCCAGGCAGGAGTGCCCCACCCGTGCGTGGTCAGGTCGAAGGAGATGTTGCGGGCCCGCAGGCTGTGCGTCACGTCCGCGACCTCGAGGATGCCGAAGCCGGCGTCCGCCACCTGGTCGACCTCGCGGGCGACCTCGACCGGGTCGACCTTGCCGTGCGGCCACCACCACCGGAATCCGGCCGCCGTGGCGAGACCGGGGCTGGCGAAGTCGTTCGCCAGGCCCTTCGGCAGTCCCTGGGTGCCGGGGACGGTCGACGCGGCCTGCGCCGTTGCGCCCCCGAGGGCGGACGAGCCCGCCGCCACAGCGGCGGTGGCTGCCGTGGTCGCGAACAACCGGCGGCGGGTGAGGGACAGGGACGGGCCTGGCTGCTGGTTCACGTGAGCTCCGAGGGTCGGTGAGGTGGGGTGCGGTTCTTCAGCTCCGGGCCGCGGCCGGCACGTCGGCGGACAGCCGGCGATCGGCGGCGTCCCAGTCCAGCCCTGGTCGGGGCTCGAACCGGCTGAGCTGGTGGGTGCGGCGGACGAGGTCGCGCATAGCGGCCAGGTCCGGCAGGTCGACGCCGAGGGCACGCGCCTGGACCAGCACGTTGCCGAGCGCTGCGGCCTCCGCCGGGCCGGCGACCACGGGCAGCCCGCAGGCATCGGCGGTGAGCTGGCACAGCAGCGTGTTCTGCGACCCGCCACCCACCACGTGCACGACCGTCGGAGCGCGACCGGCGAGGTCGGCGGCGGTGCGCAGGTGACGCCGGTAGGCGAGGGCGAGACTGTCGAGGATGCAGCGGGTGACCTCCACCGGCGTTGCCGGCACCGGCTCGCCCGCCTCCGCGGCCAGCCGCTGGATCCGGGCCGGCATGGGGTCGTGGACGGTGCCGGGCGGCAGCAGCCGGGCATCGTTGATGTCGACCACCGAGCGCAGCGACTCGGCGTCGGCCGCGCCGGCGAGCAACGTCGCCAGGTCGGTGCCAGCCACCCCCTCGTCGGACCAGGACCGGACCGACTCGGAGAGGACCCACAGGCCCATCACGTTCTTGAGGAACCGGATGGTCCCGTCGACCCCGCCCTCGTTGGTGAAGTCGGCGAGCCGGGCGGCCTCGGTGAGCACGGGCTTGTCGAGCTCCAGGCCGACCAGCGACCAGGTGCCCGAGGAGATGTAGCCGAACGACTCCTCCGCGGCCGGTACGCCGACCACGGCCGAGGCGGTGTCGTGGGAGCCGACGGCGATCACCGGCACGCCCGTGACACCCGACCGGTCCCCGACGCCCGGGAGCACCGGCCCGATGACCGTGCCCGGGTCGCGCAGCGGCGGGAGGATCGCCCACGGCAGCCCGAGCCGCTTGGCCAGGTCGACGGCCCAGGTCTGTGCCGTCGCGTCGTAGAGGCCGGTGGTGGAGGCGTTGGTGCGCTCGGCGCCGACCTCCCCGGTGAGCCAGTAGGACAGCAGGTCCGGCAGCAGCAGCAGGGTCTCGGCGGACTGCAGTGCAGCGGTGCCCGACGCCGCCGTCAGCTGGTAGACGGTGTTGAAGGGCAGCTCCTGCAGGCCCGTGACGGCGTACTGCTCGGAGCGGGGCACGATCTCGGCGACCCGCTCCGGGACGCCCGCGGTGCGGGCGTCCCGGTGCGAGTACGGATTGCCGAGGAGCTCGCCGTCACGGTCGAGCAGCCCGTAGTCGACGGCCCAGGAGTCGATCCCGATGCCGTCCACCGGCCCGCCGGCGGCGATCTTGCGCAGCCCGACGAGGATCTCCCGGTGGATCCCGACGATGTCCCACAGCAGGGAGCCCCGCACCTGCACTCCCCCGTTGGGGAAGCGGTGCACCTCGTCGAGCTCGAGCAGGTCGGGGCCGACCCGCGCCACCATCACGCGGCCGCTGGTCGCGCCGAGGTCGACGGCGGCGACACGGACCGTGCCGTGGTTCATCGGGGTCCCCGCGCTGTCGTGCTCGACGCGAGCGCAGCGAGCCGCCTG
>JAPSKJ010000500.1 GCA_031177735.1 Nocardioides sp. | reverse complement strand
GGTCGGGCCGATGGAGGAGGGCGTCACGCAGCTGCTGGACGACCGCGGCGTACGTCGCCTCGTCGGTGCTCCCGTCGCACGGGGCGAGACACCGGCCCATCTCGGCGAGCACGCACGCCGACCTGCGCCCGTTGCGTGCCAGCCGGTCGGTGCACTGGCGGATCGGGAAGGTGTCGTGGAGCGCCGCCAGGCACTTCTCGGCCGACTTCTTGGAGCCGAACGGCCCGAGGTAGTCGGCGTCGTCGGCGAGCACCCGCTTGACCAGCGACAGTCGTGGCCACGGCTCCCTCGTCAGCTTGATGAAGTGCATCTTCTCGGGGAAGCGCGAGCGGCGGTTGTAGCGCGGCTTGTGCTCGGCGATCAGGCGGAGCTCACGGACCTGCGCCTCCAACGTGGTGGCGCACTCGATGCCCGTCACCGACGAGGCGATGCCGACCATCTCACCCATCCGCGAGCGGGTCTCCGAGGCGGTGAAGTAGGACCGCACCCGGGTGCGCAGGTCGCGCGAGGTGCCGACGTAGAGCACGCGTTGGCGCTCGTCGCGGAACAGGTAGACCCCCGGGGCGTGGGGGAGAGCCTCAGCGAGGTGGCGCTTGCGCCGTTGCGCCGTGCTGACCCGCGAGGTGAACGTCTGCAGCTCCTCGAGCGTGTGCACGCCCAAGCCGCCGAGGCGCTCCATCAGGCCGTGCAGCACGTCGACCGTCGCGCGCGCGTCGGCCAGCGCGCGGTGGTTGGGCGTGGTGGAGGACCCGAACGCCGCGGCCAGCGAGCCCAGCTTGCAGTTGGGCGCGTCGTCGCGGGTGATCACCCGGCGGGCGAGCTTGGCCGTGTCGACCACCTCGAAGCCGGGCCAGGGGCGCCCCTGCCTCTCGGCGAAGTGCTTGAGGAACCCGACGTCGAAGGGTGCGTTGTGAGCCACCAGCACGCATCCCGCCGCGAACTCCAGGAACGCCGGGAGCGCGGACTCGATGGGCGGCGCGCTCGACACCATCGAGTTGCTGATGCCGGTGAGCACCGCGATGAAGGCCGGGATCTCGGTGTGGGGGTTGACCAGCGTCTGGAACTCGCCGAGCACCTCGCCGCCGCGCACCTTCACCGCTCCGATCTCGGTGATCATCGACCCGCCGGCGGCCGATCCGCCCGTCGTCTCGAGGTCGACCACGCAGAACGTGACGTCGCGCAGCGGCCGCCCCAGCTCGTCGAAGCTGCGCTGGCTCTCCCAGCGGGAGGTCGGTGGTGCGGCCGTGCTCATGGCCCTGACGCTAGGTAAGGGCACCGACAACCCGGCGGCGACGCGCGGGGGTGGGCTCTACGCTTCGCAGGTGACCGACGACGCGCCCGCGCTGACCGACCTCCCCGAGGCGGTCCGCGCCCGGATCGTCGCGACCGTGGCCGCGGCGCTGCCGTCGGTCGTCCGGATCCCCCCTGCCCTGCGGCAGGTCGCCGGCTTCGCGCCGGCCCGACGCGCTCGGCTCGGCTCCTCCGCCATCCTCGAGGCGCTGCGGGACGACGAGTTCCGCGGACGGGTCGCGACCCAGGTCGCCTCGGCGGCGCCGTACGACGTCGCCGACCCGCCGGAGGCGCTGGATCCCGCGCTGCAGGCTGCGCTGCTGTGGCTGGTGCGCCCGGACGGCTGGAAGGCCGCCCTCGCCGACGTGATCGCCGGCGTGGCGGCCGAGGCGCCACCCGAGCACCACGAGGTGCAGGTGCTGCGCGCGAAGATCGCCCGGCAGGAGCAGGAGATCCGGGACCTGCGCGCCGCCCACCGCGCGGAGCTGGCGGAGGCGCGCTCGGAGAACACCCTTCTCCGGCGCCGGCTGGGCGAGGCGCGGGCGGCGGGTGCGGAAGCCCGTGAGGCCGCTGAGCGCGCCGCCGGTGAGCTCCGCCGCGGTCAGGAGGCGGCGAACGCGGCGGAGGAGCGGCAGACGAGGGAGACACGCGCA
>JAPSKJ010000499.1 GCA_031177735.1 Nocardioides sp. | reverse complement strand
GGAGAGAGCGAGGAGCTCGCTGCCGACTGGCTGTGGTCGACCGTCGCCTTCACCGTGGTGCTCTCCGTGCTGGTGCATGGTGTGCTGGCCACGCCGGTGATGCGGCGGGTCGATCCCGAGCAGGACGCCCCCGAGCAGGATGTCGGTGCGCAGTAGCAGACTGCGACCATGCCCGCGCGACCCGACGTGCCCGAGCCCTGGGTGCGACGTCTCGACGAGATCCTCGGTGCCTTTCCGCGCTGCCGGATGGAGGATGCCTGGACCGGCGTGCGCTGGCGGGTCGGCTCCGCCACCGTCGCGCACGTCTTCGGCGGCGAGGACCAGCTCTTCCGGATCACCTTCCGCGCCGAGCCCGACGAGGTGATGGCCTTCCAGCACCTCGGCGTGCCCTACTTCCAGGTCGGCGGCAACGCCGTCGGCATGCTGCTCGACGACGCCACCGACTGGAGCGAGCTGGCCGAGCTGCTCACCGACTCCTACTGCCTGCAGGCTCCGGCGCACCTGGCTGCGCAGGTGGAGCGCCCGGGTGAAAGTGTGGGTCCGTGAACGAACCCGACGACCTGCGTGCGACCGCCGAGCAGCTGGCGCTGGACACGATCTCGATGGCGAAGGCCGGCGGGATGCCGGACGACTACTGGCCGCGCGACCCGCGCATCGCCCGCGCCTGCCTGGTCCTCGGCATCACCCCCGAGGAGGCCCGCGAGCTGCCTGCGGATGCCTACCTGACCGGCCTGCCGCGCGCGGTCACCCCGAGCGTGCCGCTGGAGGTGTGGACCGACGGCGCCTGCTCCGGCAACCCCGGGCCGGGCGGCTGGGGCTGGATCACCAACGAGGCAGAGCCTCGCAAGGGCAGCGGCGGCGACCCGGCCACCACCAACCAGCGGATGGAGATCGCCGCCGCCCTCAACGCGCTCAAGTCGGTGACGGAGCGGCCCATCGTGGTGGTCTCCGACTCGACCTACGTGGTCAACTGCATCACGAAGAAGTGGTACGTCGGCTGGCAGCGCAACGGCTGGAAGAACTCCAAGAAGGAGCCGGTCGCCAACCGTGACCTGTGGGAAGAGTTCGTCCCGCTGGCGACCGCTGCAGGAGTGACCCTCCGCTGGGTGAAGGGCCACGCCGGCCACCCGCTCAACGAGGCCGCCGACCAGCTCGCGGTCGCCGCGCGCGACGCCGCCAAGGCGCAGGGCGCACCGGTCTGAGCGTCGCCCGAGCTCAGTCGGCAGCGCCCTGGGGCGCGGTCACGTCCCGCCGGATCCAGCCGTTGCGCAGGCCCTCGGTGACCAGCAGGTCGGTGACCTGCCCGAGTGTCGTGGACCCCGCGACGACGCCGGCCTCGCGGGCGCGAACGGCCGCCTCGGTCGCCCCGGGCATCTGCCACGTGCCGCCCCGGGCGAGCCAGTTGAGCAGCATCGGCTCGAGCCGGTCCATCGCCTTGGCGAAGCGGGCCTCCGGAGTCCGAGCCGCCTCGAACTCGTCCCACAGCGCGCGCATCATCTCCGCCTGGTCGGCGGGAAGAAGGGTGAAGAGCCGGTCGGCCGCCTCCTCCTCCCGCTCGACCTGGTCCACCCGGGTGGCCGCGTCGAAGACCGGGCTGTCGCCGGCGTAGATCTCGACCAGGTCGTGGATCAGCACCAGCTTCGTCGTGTGCGCGACGTCGATCGGCTCGTCGGCGTACTCCGCCAGCAGGAGCACCATCAGCGCCAGGTGCCAGGAGTGCTCGGCGTCGTTCTCGCGCCGGTCGGCGGCGGCGAGCGGTGAGGCGCGCAGGATCGTCTTGAGCCGGTCTGCTTCGGCGAGAAAGGTCAGCTGCGCCCGCAGCCGGTCGCCGACACCGTCGGGAAGCGGGTTGAGGTCGATCACCAGGTCGTCGTCCATGACGGCCACTCTGCCAGTCCTGCACGCCGGGGCCCGGGCGCCGCTTAGGGTGGGGTCGACCCGCG
>JAPSKJ010000498.1 GCA_031177735.1 Nocardioides sp. | reverse complement strand
GCCTGGCCGGGCGATGTCACACTGCCGCGGCCTGTCTCGTCAACCTTGCATGAGCCAGGACGAGAGGATGACGAGCATGCGAATCGCAGTGGCCGGCGCGACCGGAACGGTCGGACAGCACGTGACGGCGGTGGCCCGGGAGCGCGGCCACGAGGTGGTGCCGCTCACCCGGTCGGCCGGTATCGACCTGACCACAGGCGCTGGGCTGGCCGAGCGGCTGGAAGGTGTCGAGGCGGTCATCGACGTCACGAACGCACCGGCGCAGAAGCGAGCGGACTCCGAGGCGTTCTTCGGCGGCGTCACCCGGGCTCTCCTGGCCGCGGAGCGCACGGCCGGGGTCGGTCACCACGTAGCCCTGTCGATCATCGGCATCGACGCCGTGCCGTCGGGCTACTACGCCGGCAAACGGCTGCAGGAGCGGCTGCTCGCCGAGAGCGGCCAGCCGTGGAGCGTGTTGCGGGCAGCGCAGTTCCACGAGTTCGCCGAGCAGGCGCTGCACTTCCTCCGACTGGGGCCGTTCTCCCTGGTCCCCCAGATGAGGTCCCAGCCGATCGCCGCCCGGGAGGTGGGTGAGGCGCTGGTCGCACTCGCCGAGCGGGGGCCGTCGGGACGAGTGCCCGACCTTGCCGGCCCGGACGTGCTGGCGATGCACGAGCTGTCGCGCCAGGTCTCCCGGGTGCGCGGCCTGGGCCGGCGGGTGGTCCCTGTCCCGGTGCCCGGGGCTGCGGGCCGGGGGATGCGGAACGGAGCGCTGACCGCGGCGGGCGACCCGTCAGCGGTGCTCGGTCGCACCACGTTCGCGGAGTGGTTGCTGGGCGGTCACGGTGCGCACTGAGGAGCTGGCCGCCGAGTTCGACGGGCAGCGGCCGCGGCTGGTGCGCATCGCCTACGCCATCTTGGGCAGCCGGTCCGAGGCCGAGGACGTGGTGGCCGACACCTGGCTGCGGCTGGTCGAGTCCGACGCCCGCGAGCCGGTCCGCGACGTCGCGGGTTGGGCGACCGTGGTGGTGTCCCGAGCGGCGATCGACGTGCTCCGCTCCGCGCGAGTACGGCGAGAGGCCTACGTCGGTCCCTGGCTCCCGGAGCCGGAGGTGCAGGCGCCGGATCCTGCTGATCGCGTCACGCTGGACGACACCGTGCGGTATGCGCTGCTGGTGGTGCTGGAACAGCTGAGCCCGGCCGAGCGCACCGCGTGGGTGCTGCACGACCTGTTCGACATGCCCTTCGACCAGGTCGCTCAGGCGGTGGGCCGCTCACCCGCCGCGGTGCGTCAGCTGGCGAGCAGGGCCCGGCGGCGCGTGGCGGCACAGGCCCCGCGGGTCGACGTCGACCGTGAGACGCACGAACGGGTGGTGACGGCCTTCCTGGGCGCCGCCGCGGGCGGGGACCTGGCGCGCCTGGTGGCGCTCCTGGATCCCGGGGTCGTGCTCACCAGCGACGGGGGCGGTGTGGTCAACGCGGCCCGGCGTCCGGTCGTCGGGCCCGACCGGGTCGCTCGGTTCATGCTCGGTGTCAGCCGCAAGAAGCCCGACGACCTCTACCTGCCGGTCATGGTCAACGGCCGACTCGGCCTGGTGGGCCTGGCTGCGACCCGGGACGGTGACCGTGCCGGCTCGACCTCGGATCAGGCGGTGCCCGGTCAGGCGCACGCGCCGGTGGGCATGAGCCGTCGCGTCGTGATGTCCTTCACGACCGACGCCGGCCTGATCACGCGCATCGACATCGTGATGGCACCCGACAAGCTCGGGTCGTGAACCGCGGTCCGCTGACGAGGTAGAGCTCTCAGCGTGACTCCGCCGGGGGTCAACGCGCCACAGGACATTCACCGACGCGTCAACCGGCGATGGGGAGACGTTGAGGCGGCGTCGTCACCGTCGGAGACATGACCGAGCTCCTCGAGCGCCCCGCCCTGTCGATCCCGACCGGGACCCCGTTCGACCACGCCGATCGAC
>JAPSKJ010000497.1 GCA_031177735.1 Nocardioides sp. | reverse complement strand
TCGCGGCGGCCGTGGTGCAGCAGCCAGCAACGCAGCGTCTCGGTGAGCTTCTCCGCCGTGCCGGGCTTCAGGCCGGCGAGCGGCGCCAGCACCTGAGCGCGCAGATCGGCGAGGGCGTCCGGGTCGGCGTCGAGCACCAGGCGGACCAGGTCCTCGTCGGTGTCGGGTCCGAGGCCGGCCGCGTGCGCGCGCAGCGCGCGGCGGTAGGACACCTGCGCCTCCCGCCACGGCCGGGCCGGTCCGACGATGCCCCGGTGGCTCGAGACCGTGCGCACCAGCGCACTGCGCGCACGGCCGTGCGCATCGGGCACCAGCAACAGGGTCATGCCGTCGACGTCGGGCGGGTCGGCGAGCACCAGCGTCGCGGAGGGCACGGCGGCGACGGTCGCGCCCGCCTCGGGCGAGGGCACCAGGGCGGCGGTCAGCGTGGTCGGCGGTGACCACTCGGCGCGGCGTACGGCCTCGTCGACGACCTCCGCCGACGCCCCGCCCAGCAGGTGGCGCACGAGCCGGTCGAGCGTGCGCTGCCGCTCCCGGCCGGTCTGTGCGGTCTCCTCGGCGTGGCCGGCGGCCGACACGTCGGAGAGCTCGTCGATGTAGGTGAACACCAGCGTCGCGAACTCGACCAGCGACTCCGGAGGCAGGCCGGCCTCCACGGCGGTCGACGACATCTCGCGCCACGCGACCCGGGCGCCGATGCGGTACGCCGCCAGCAGGGCCTCGGTGGTCCGGCCGCTCCGCGCTTCCCCGCGACCGAGCTCGAAGGCGCCCAGGCGGGCCTGCGCGGTGAGCATCGGGACGTCCTCGGCCTGCTGCGACGCCACCGCCAAGAACGCGTCGAGGGCGATCCGCACGGCGGTCCGGATGGTCTCGCCCATCGGCCCGCTGAGGGCGTCCTGGTAGGACGGCACCTCATTGATGATCTGGGTGACGACGTCCTCGCCGACCGATGGCAGCACCAGCCGGATGCGGTCTGCGACTTCAGTGGGCATCCGCACCGACGTTGAGACGTCACCCTTCGTTCGACGGACCATTTTTGTTCCCTCCGAACAGTTCACCCGCGACTATTCACGTCACTGGCACAGGAGTTTAGACCCCCAGGCGAGTCACTATGGAAGCCATGACGTCTGCTGCACTTCCCTTCGACGCCCGCCGCTCCCGGCCCGCGTCCCTGCGCGACCGGGTGGTGCAGCGTCTGACGAAGGCCGCCGAGGCGGTGGCCCACCCCGTCGACGTCTCGGACTACCTCGACCTCTTCGCGCCCCTGCGCTCCGGCGCGCCGCTGCGCGGCCGGGTGGAGGAGATCGTGCCCGAGACCCGCGACGCCGCCACGCTGGTGATCAGGCCCGGCCGCGACTGGGCCGGTCACGTGCCGGGACAGTACGTCCGGATCGGGGTCGACGTCGACGGTGTCCGCCAGTGGCGCGCCTACTCCCTGACCCACGGTCCGCACGCGGACGGCCGCATCTCGGTCACCGTCAAGGCGGTCCCCGACGGCACGGTGAGCCCCTACCTCGTCCACCAGACGAAGCCGGGCACCCTGGTCCACCTCGAGCAGGCTGCGGGCGACTTCGTGCTCCCTGACGACCTGCTCGACCGCAAGCTGCTCTTCGTCACCGCCGGCTCCGGTGTCACGCCGGTCATCGGCATGCTGCGCAACCTCTTCCCGGTGACCGACGAGGGCGTCGTCGGCCTCGACGCGCCGGACCGCCCCGACATCACGGTGGTCCACGTCGCCCCCAGTGAGCCGGACTCGATCTTCCTGAGCGACCTGCGCCAGCTCGACGCCCGGGGCGCGATCCGCCTCGTCGCCCGCTACGACGACGTGCACGGCGTCCTCGACATCGACTCGCTCGGCGAGCTGGTGCCCGACCTGGCCGAGCGGACGACGTACGCCTGCGGGCCCGGCGGACTGCTCGACGCGCTCCAGCGCCACCACGACGAGCGGGGCCTGGC
>JAPSKJ010000496.1 GCA_031177735.1 Nocardioides sp. | reverse complement strand
GTCGGCCGCAGGAGCTGGAAGCCGAGGAAGCCGGGCGACTTCTCCACGGCACCGGCCCGGGCGGCGAAGCGCCGCTCGAGCTCCTCGCCGGCGTGGGCAGGGACGGAGATGGCGTTGATCTTCACGACGGACATGGCCCGACCCTAGGCGATCAGTCAGGTGATCGGTCAGGCGATGGGCTTGGCGTACCAGACCGTGCGGGTGGTCCAGTTGCCCGGGCCGAGCCGCGTGCCGGAGCAGACGATGAAGACCAGCTTCGCCGGCGCGGTGCGGCTGAAGATCTTGTTCACGGGCGCGCGGCTCGGCTCGTAGACCTTGCGCTTGGTGACCCGGTAGCACAGCTGCTCACCACCACCGGAGAGCACGAGTACGTCGCCGACGCCGGTCGCCCGCAGCATCTGGTTGCCCAGCGCGCTGCCGTCGGGCCAGGTGTGGGCGTCGAGCGCCACGGTGCCGCGGTCCGCGCCCGGCCTGGCGCCCCCGGTGTCCCAGCCGACCAGCGACTTCCCGGCCGTCGTGAGCGGCGGGCTGCCCATCTGGCCGTTGGCGCTGCGGCCGACCGGCACCACGCCGTGGCTGCCCAGCTCGGCCAGGTCGACGCGCGTGGGGGTGAAGGTGCCGTCGTGGGTCGAGCAGGTCGCCCGCGCGGACGGGGCGTCCGACGGGGTGGCCGACGCGGCGGGCAGGCCACAGAGACCACCGGCCAGGATGGTGGCGGCGATCAGGGCCGTTCGGCGCATGGGTCCTCCGGAGTGATGCGGTCGGTGACGTCGACCGACATCCTCGCACCGAGGCCGGGCCGGGCGGGCAGGTTTGGGCGCACACGTCGCTCGCCCAGCGGGCCGGTGGTCGGCGGTCGGGGCATCGGCGGGCATCTCCTACGCTGTCGTCCGTGGCCGACCTCAACATCCCGCCCGCTCCTGCCGTCCCGGGTGCCAAGCACCTGCACTCCGGCAAGGTGCGCGACCTCTACCTCCTCGAGGAGGGGCCGCACACGGGTGAGCTCCTGATGGTCGCCAGCGACCGCATCTCCGCCTTCGACCACGTGCTGGAGTCGACCATCCCCGACAAGGGCGAGATCCTCACGCGGATGTCGCTGTGGTGGTTCGAGCAGCTCGACGACCTCGTCCCGCACCACGTTCTCTCCACCGACGTCCCCGACGCGGTGCGCGGCCGGGCCGTGGTGTGCCAGCGCCTGGAGATGTTCCCGGTCGAGTGCGTGGCGCGCGGCTACCTCACCGGCTCGGGGCTCGGTGACTACCAGCGGACCGGCGAGGTCTGCGGCGTACCGCTGCCGACCGGGTTGGTCGACGGCAGCCGCCTCCCGGCCCCGATCTTCACCCCGGCGACGAAGGCCGCCCTCGGCGACCACGACGAGAACGTCAGCTTCGAGGCCGTGGCCCGGCAGATCGGGGAGGACGCGGCGTACGAGCTGCGCCGGCTGACCCTGGCGATCTACTCCCGCGCCGACGAGATCGCCCGCGCCAAGGGCCTCATCCTCGCCGACACCAAGCTCGAGTTCGGACTGCGCCGAGACGAGCTCGGCATCCGCACCGTCGTGCTCGCCGACGAGGTGCTCACCCCCGACTCCTCGCGCTACTGGAGCCTGGAGCAGTGGTCGCCCGGCCGGGCTCAGGACTCCTACGACAAGCAGATCGTGCGCAACTGGTTGCTCTCGCCCGAGTCGGGCTGGGACCGCACCTCCGGCGAGGCGCCGCCGCCGCTGCCGGCCGAGATCATCGAGCGCACCCGCGCGCGCTACGTCGAGGCCTACGAACGGCTCACCGGCCGCACGTTCTGATCGAGCCTGCGGAGCGCACCGGCCAGCTCTGAGCGACCCGGTCGCGGTCAGTTGAACCAGCCAGTAGGGTTCGCGACGACCACCCGACGTGATGGAGGCCACGTGTCCGGCAGCAACCCGTACAACCTCGCCACTCTCCTGGAGAACAGCGCTGCGGCCT
>JAPSKJ010000059.1 GCA_031177735.1 Nocardioides sp. | reverse complement strand
CCCTGGCGATCGAGCCGGACGGCTCCTTCGTCGAGACGATCGCCTTCACGAGCGAGGACGAGGCGCGCGAGGCCGAGCGGACGATGACACCGCCGCCCGAGGTGCGTCGCGAGCTCGAGCACGCCCTGCAGGGGGCGACCTTCCACGACCTGCACCACCCCTGGTTCGAGACGGCCTGATCGGCGCGGCACAGCGGTGCCGCACGAACGACGAGCACCGCACGATGCCGCTGCCGTGTCCGGGGCGTACCGAGCACGGTCGGTGAGGCGCAGCGCGGTGACCGCGACCGGTGCTGCTCACACCGGTCGAGCTCGCCCAGCCCTGTGCCCGACCGGCTCGGCACGCCTCGGGGCATCGGTCACACCGTGAAGCGCTTGACGAGCTGCTCGAGCTCTCGACTCATGACTGCGAGGTCCTGCGCGGCACGCTGGGTCTCGGCGACGCCGTGAGTGGTTGCGGAGGCGGCCTCGGCGACGCCGACGACGCTCTCTGCGATGTGGCCGGATCCGACCGCGGCCTCCGAGATCGAGCGGGCCATCTCTCCGGTCGTGGCGGTCTGCTCCTCGACTGCCGAGGCGATGGTGGTCTGGTAGTCGCTGATACGGACGATCACCGTGCTGATGTCCGCGATGGCGGCTACGGCCTCATCGCTGTCGGTCTGGATCGCTGCGACTCGGTCGGCGATGTCCTTCGTGGCTCGGGTGGTCTCCGGGCGAGGTCCTTGACCTCGTTCGCCACGACGGCGAACCCCTTGCCTGTCTCGCCGGCCCGTGCGGCCTCGATGGTGGCGTTGAGGGCGAGAAGGTTGGTCTGCTGGGCGATCGAGGTGATGACCTTGACGACATTGCCGATCTCGGCCGAAGAGACACCCAGCTTCGCGACCGTCGCGTTCGCCGAGTCGGCGATCTCGACCGCACTGGACGCGACCGAGGCCGCGTCGGACGCGCTCGAGGCGATCTCACGGATGGACGCCCCCATCTGCTCGCTTCCAGCAGCGGCGGTCTGCACATTGCTTGAGATCTGCACAGCAGCCGCAGAGACCACGCCCGCTTGTGTCGAGGCGTCCTCGGCGGACGCAGCGATGGTGGCAGCAGCCGTGCTGAGGTCGTTGCTCGCGCCGTCGAGAGTGGCCGTGGTCGACGCGATCTCTCGGATCGTCTCGGCGACCTTGCCGACGAAGCGGTTGAAGTTGGCCGCGAGGTCACCCAGCTCGTCGTGACGGTCCTGGTTGATCCGCACCGTCAGATCACCGTCACCGTCCGCGAGCTCGGCCAACCTCCCGGTCAGGTCCCGGATCGGTCGGACGATGCTGCGTGAGAGCAGAACTGCGATGACGACGATGAGCCCGATGCCGAGCAGTGAGCCCCCGATCGCCACCCGTTGAGCGACTGAGCCGGCGCTCTGGGAGCTCTCCGAACGCTGATCGAGAAGCCCCTTCTCAGCCTCGACCATCGCATCGAGGGTGGCGCGGATCTCGTCCATCACCGCCTTGCCCTGGTTCGACAGGACGACCTGGCGAGCCGCGCCGAAGCCGTCGCGGCTCCGGAGGTCGATGGTCTGCTGCATCTCGGCGAACTTGTCGTCGATGAGGCTCCGCAAGGTCCCCAGACGATCCTGCTGGTCCCGGTTGTCCGCGGTCAGAGTGCCGATGAGGTCGAGATTCTGCTCGATCATGGTCGTCGCAGTCTCGTACGGATCGAGGTAGCTCTCCTCACCGGTGATGAGGTAGCCACGCTGCCCGGTCTCGCCGTCCTTCAGGTCGGACTCGACAGCAGCCAGCGTGTCGAGGACGTCATAGGTGTGGGTGACCGAACCCTGATTCTCGAGGAGAGCCGACACCGACCTGTAGGAGATCACGCTCAGGACCCCCAGGAAGACAGCGGCCACGGCGAACGCGAGTCCCTGCTTGCGGCCGATGGTGAACCGAATGAATGTCACGTTCTTCGTCCAGTCCTCAGATTTCTACCGAATGGTGACCGCCCGACCTCAAGTCGTGCATCCTGCAAGCGACTCACCAGTCAGTCGTTGATTCGATCGGCGCTTCCAGCATGAGCAGGTCCCACGCCGACGGAGCCTTGATCCGCGCGCAGTACCGCACGGTCCTGCCCATCGGCATCTGCTCACTTCCCCTGAGGACTCGGACACAGGACGCCTGGCGCGCGACCGTGAGGCGCCATCAGCGCCGCCGACGAACCCGGGGCGGAGCGAGCGTGGTTGAGGCCACGACGGCGCACGACGCGATCGTCCGCACGTGGGTCGGGGCCTTCGAGCGGGAACCCACTCCCGTCGGGCAAGACCTTGCCCCCCGGGGCCTGACCCCGGCCCCATGGACCCGCTCGTCTGCCGCCGGTGCCGTGGGATCCGAAGTCTGTGGGATCCCTGGCACGGTGACGTTGCGGTTCCGCTCAACTCCACGAGCCGCCGCAGGATCGAACGCCGCGGTGCTCGCGGGAATGACGCGCTCGTCCGCGGGGCGCCAAGCGCCGACAAGACGCCACCATCGCACCGGCCCAGGCCGACACCCGGATCTCCGTGAGGCGCGCGCTGCGGGCAGTTGACCCACGAGCCGCGGGCGGGAGCTCGGAACAGTCGGCGGTCACGATCGGCCCGGCGGACTCAGGGCGCCCAGCCGGCGCCGCGCCACAGCAGCCAGCACTGTTCACTGGCAGTCAGGACGGTCGAGCTGCTCGGCGGTCTTCCCAACGGCCTCACCGATGAGCCCCTGGCACCGGCCCTGAGCGGGAAAGTTCATTCCGCGAGTAGGAATCGACGAGCAAGCACGAGGTATCCGTCGTCGCCAACGCCGACGAATACGACTGTTGCCACAACCGCTGATCTTGCATTCACACCCGGGGGATAGCCGGCACCGGATCGTCGAACTCCTCCGCAACGACTCGCGAACCGCTTCGGCACCGCCGACAGGGGAGAGAATCCCGGGTATGTCCACTTCACCATCGCAAGGCGAAGTTCTCCTCGCGGGCCTGGCGGTAATCCTCCTGGCAATTCCGGCAGCATTCCTGATCGGCATGGTCGGTCGGTAAGCGGTCGGGATCCCAGCGGCGGCACTGCTGACGGCCGTCGCGCTTGTGCCCCGGTCTCCCGGGCTGCTGGTGCCGCGAGCACTCCTGCTGGTGGCCGCGACGATCTGCATCGCAACCACCGTCATCTGGTCCGCGACGGCCTGACCTCCCGCGCCTGCTCGGGGCACGTGGCCCGGAGCAGGCGCGAGCCGAGGCCGGCCCCCACACTCCCGCACCAGCGGCGCTACGAGCCGGCGAGGTCGTCGAACCCAGAAGCTGCCCGTGCACGGATGCGAGAAGCCAACTCCGAAAGGGCCGTGCCAGAATCGTGTCCCTACGGGCGGCGGAACAACGGAACATGCCGAGCAGTCGCAGGCAGGCCGCCGCCGGGCGATTTAGTCGCGGCTAGCCGGTCCCTTCCTTGGGAAGCACCTTCGGCATGGTGCACATCCATCCAGTGCCGACACACATCGACGCAGATCAAAAGTGACCTGTTCGTGCAGCGGACCCCTTGTCGCCGGTGAAGGGGCCGGTCGATGTGTCCGGTGAGGCTGGCGGCGCAGACGTGTGCCTCCGCCAATTGTCCGACTAGCGCAGGACCAAGACGAGCCCGACTGCCGTCGGGACGAGGAATCCGATCGACACCCACCACGAGGCCAGTGGCTTCTTGTGGATAGCAAGGGCGGAGACGACGGCGATGGCGCCGAATGCTCCAGCGATGACGACGAGCCCGACCTCGGAGGCGAGGTTGGGGTTGGGAAGGAACATCGCGGCGATGATGAGTCCGGCTGAAAGGTGGGCGATGGTCGTCACGGCCAAACTGGACATCACCCATTGCTGGACGCGGGTCATGCTGGCGTCCTCGAGATAGGGATTGGACTTCGGTCGAGGGCCGTTCGGGTCGATGAGGTGCCGACGGCGCCTGTCGGCGCGAGGAGGCTTACCTACTGGTTCGTGTGTGCTGGGCACGTGGCTACTCCGATTGGTGGATGCGAGTGGGCAGTCGATGGGCGCAGGCACGCGGCTGTGCGGCTGTGCTCAGTCGGTGGCCTGGGCGTCCGGCAGGCGGCTGGCTGCAGCGATAACGCGAGTCAAAGCGAGGTGGAGGTCGAGCAGCTCACGCACGTCCATACCGAGCCGCTCCACGACCGCGGGCGGGATCTTCTCCGCCTCTGAGCGCAGGGCACGGCCGGCGGCGGTCAGCTCGACGACGAGCACGCGTTCGTCCTGGACGCTCCGCCGTCGAGTCAGGTAGCCGAGTGCCTCGAGGCGCTTGAGCAGCGGCGAGAGCGTCGCAGGGTCCAGGCTCAGGGAGGCACTGAGGTCCTTGACGGATCGCGGCGATCGCTCCCAGAGCGCCAGCATCACCAGGTACTGCGGGTGGGTGAGTTGCAGCGGTTCCAGGAGGGGTCGGTAGACGCCGATCACCGACCGCGACGCGACCGCGAGTGCAAAGCAGACCTGTCGGTCGAGCGCTAGTGGATCAGCGTCGAAGTCCGATACCGCCGCGAGGACGTTCTCACCGTTGGTCACGAGTGCAAGTCTACGTGCGCGATGGGTTAGCGTGTGAATCGTTGGTGCACAAAATGTTGTTGTCGAGCATCGAGCAGCAAGCGTCAACGTCCACAGCAATCCGCGAGGAGCATCCGCATGAGCCGCAACGATGTCCTGGTCGACGCCGACTGGGCCGAGAGCCACCTGAACGACCCCAACACTGTCTTCGTCGAGGTCGACGAGGACGTATCCGCCTACGACACAGGGCACATCGTTGGCGCGGTCCGGCTCGACTGGAGCGCCGAGCTGCAGCAGGCCGGCGTCCGTGACGTCATCGACCGCGCAGCATTTGAGGAGCTGTTGTCGATGAAGGGCATCAGCAACGACGACACCGTGGTGCTCTATGGCGGCAACAACAACTGGTTCGCCGCCTACGCCTATTGGTACCTCAAGCTCTACGGCCACCGCGACGTCCGCCTGCTTGACGGTGGACGCAAGAAGTGGGAGCTCGACGGCCGCCCCCTCACCACCGAGGTCACCGAGCGGGCCCGCACTCAGTACCGGGCCAGCGAGCAGGACCTGAGCATCCGCGCGTTCAGCGACGAGGTCCGTGACGCCATCGGGGTCAAGAACCTCGTCGACGTCCGCAGCCCTGAGGAGTTCAGCGGCAAGATCGCCGCACCCGCGCACCTGCCTCAGGAGGCCGGCGTCCGCCTCGGTCACGTCCCGAGCGCGGTCAACCTGCCCTGGAGCCAGACCGCCAACGACGACGGCACGTTCAAGAGCACCGACGAGCTCCGCGCTCTCTACGCCGGCGCCGGCCTCGACCCCACCAAGGAGGTCATCGCCTACTGCCGCATCGGCGAGCGCAGCAGCCACAGCTGGTTCGTCCTGCGCGAGCTGCTGGGGTACAGCAGCGCCAAGAACTACGACGGCTCCTACCTCGAATGGTCAGCCAAGCCCGAGCTGCCTGTGCACAACCCCCAGGCGACGGACGCCTGATTTCGCCGCCTGGTCCGGCGGTCGGTGATCGCAGGCGCTCATGGCCCCGCCCGCGCACGCGCGGGCGGGGCCGCTGTGTCAGCAGGCGCCGTCCTCCGGCCCTCCCAGGCCTGGCCGATGCTCTCCTCCTCGGGACCGAGCGCGGAAAGCGGCCGGCGTGCTGCTGGCGCGTTGCGCGAAGTACTTCACGAAGTTGCTCGCATCTGGGAAGCCGAGCCGGGCGGCGATCCGCTCCACCGACTCGTCCTCGTGCGTGAGCAGCCGCTTGGCCTCGAGCACCACCCGCTGATCGATGAACTCCTTCGCGCCCATGCCGGCGGCGGCGATCGTCGCCCTGCGCAGTGTCCGCGGCGAGTAGCCCAGCTGCCGGGCGTAGTAGCCGACGTCGCGGTGGTCGGCGAAGCTCGCCTCGACCAGCCGGCGGAAGGCCAGGAACGGCTCCGAATGCTGCATGGCCGCCGTCGTACCGATCTGGCCACCGGGGTCGGTGAGTCGAAGCAGAAGTGCCGCGAGGAGGTGCTGCAGCACGCTGCGACGCACCTGACTGTCGCGGGACAGCGACTCGAACTCGGCGTACAGGTGGTCGAGCGCCTGCGCGGTTGCCGTCGCGCTGTCCGTGTCAGGTGTCCAGAGCGTGCGGCCGAACGGGTCGCCGACGCCGGCCGCAGAGGCCGAAGCGCGGTCAAGCGCTTCCCCGCGAAAAAGGACCAATGCCCCCTCGACGTCACTGAGGTCGCCGAAGCGTTGCACCTGGCCTGGACGCACCCACAACCACGAACCCGAGCTGACCGCGTACTCGCGGAAGTCGACGGTATGCACCATGGCACCGCTGCTCACGTGCAGCAGCAGGTGGAACTCGGGGCGCTCGGGGCGGCGGGTGGCTCCGAGTCTGGCCATGCGTTGCCTCAACGTCCCGAAGCTGACCACTTCCAGGAGGTCGTCCCCCGCAGCAGGGACGTAGGGCACCCGCGGCACGGCACTAAGTCCCTTTTCCACCATCGGTAGTCCTTTCGCAACCTCCTGACGGTCGCTGTCGTTTCCTACCGTAGTGAGTGTCCGGAACAGCCGGACCGCCGTCCGCCAGGGCCGAGCCCGCGGACACGGAACTCACCCACCAGTCCAACGCGACTTCACGGAGACCGTTATGAACCAGCTACAGCTCACCTATGCCTTCGACGCCTACTGCGGCTGGTGCTACGGCTTCGGGCCGGCCGTGCGGGCGTTCGCCACCGACAACGCCGACCGGGTGGCCGTGCGGGTCCTGTCCGGCGGGCTGTTCGCCGGGGACCGGGCACAGCCCATCGGGGCGTTCCCGCACATTCCCGGGGCGAATAAGCGGATCGGCGAGCTCACCGGCGTCGTGTTCGGACCCGCCTACGAGCGGGTCCTCGCCGAAGGCACATTGGTGATGGACTCCACCGACGCGGCCATCGGTCTGGTCGCCCTTCGCCGGCAACGCCCCGAAGCGGCGCTCGAGTTCGCTGGCGCGATGCAGCGCGCCTGGTATCTCGACGGCCGTGACCTCTCCGATCCCGAGGTCTACCGCGGAATCGCCCACGCGTACGGGATCGACCGCGACACCGTCAGCGAGGCACTCACCGACCCGGCGGTCCGCATCGAGGCCGAACAAGACATGCGCGAGCTTCGGCAGCTCGGCGTGGACCATTACCCGACTCTCTTGCTCCACACCGAGGCCGGCTTGCAACAGCTCGGCGGACCCGTCTCCAGCGCCGCCGCGCTCACTGCCGCGCTCGACCGGCACCTCGCGCGCTCTCAGTAACCCACCCCTGCGACTCGGCGCGCCCACCGACCGACCGCACCACCCCGGCCACATCCGGCCACATCAACGCGGAGCGAGATCCGCTCCCTCGAAAGGAAGCACAAGTCCATGAACACCACCACCACCGCCGCAAACAAGGCCGTCGTCGAGGCTGCCCTGGCTGCTGTCATCACCGACCGCGACCTCGAGGCGATCCCCGCCTACTTCGCTCCTGGGCTGACCCAGCACAGCACCCGGATCGCACCTGGCATCGAAGGCCTGCACGACTTCGTATCGAACGAGCTCGACGACGTCACCTACGAACCGGCCCGCATCCTCGCCGAGGGCGACCTGGTCGTCACCCACGGCGTGTACCGCAGCCAGACTGCACCCGACCTCGTCGCCTTCGAACTCTGGCGCCTGGCCGACGGCAAGATCGTCGAGCACTGGGACGCCCTGCAGCCCGAGCCAGCGACTACCGTCTCGGGGCGGACCATGGTCGACGGACAGACCGAGGTCACCGGGCCCCAGGCGAGCGCGGCCAACAGCGCACTGGTCCAGCGATTCGTCCAGCGGGTGCTCGTCGAGGGTGACACCAGCGAGCTCACCGACTACTTCGACAACGGCCGCTACGCCCAGCACAACCCCCAGATCGGCGACGACCTGTCTGGTTTGGGCGAGGCGTTGACCGCGCTGGCTGCACAGGGCGTCGCGATGACCTACACGCACGTCCACAACACGGTGGCCGAAGGTCAGTTCGTCTTCATTCAGGCGCAGGGCCACTTCGGCGACCAGGCCACGGCCTTCTACGACCTGTTCCGCGTCGAGGACAACAAGATCGCCGAGCACTGGGACGTCGTTTTCCCCATCACGGACTCCTCGCCCCACGGCAATGAACTCTTCTGACAATCGGTCCAACATCCCCGGGCCCGGCGATGCTTGCCAGTTCTGCCGGGCCCGGGGGAGGGGACAGGCAACTCGACGGCTCAGATCGCCTTAGTTCCGGCCAAGCCGTCGACCCGCCATCCCCTAGGCGAAGGCTCTCGCCGCCGTGCACAGTCGCCGTGCTTGTAGCAGCGTCGGAGGTCGACGTGCGGCCCGCATCCGGCAGGGGCGTCCGCCTGGCGGCAGTGTGGGGCGCCCATAGTGGTCGATGTGGGTGCAGATCGCGAACAGCGCGGACGCGCGTAGTCCGGAATCACACGCCAGTGCGCGGCCTCGATGGCACCGGTCAGATCGCTCACAGGCGAACAGGACGCCCGCCGAATGCCCGCTCGTGCCCACAACGGCGCTCGCCGGATCCGGCGGGTTGACGGACGGGTCTGTTCCGGGACAGTGGGCCTCATGATCAGCACGACCAGTGGAGGCACCGTGACCACCGTGCCACGCCAACAGGTACAGTCCCTGGCGGTCAGGATGGTCGAATCACATGGCGGTTATCCCGAGGGTTCTCCCAACTAATCTCCTGACCCTCCGGGCCTCTAGCTCAATTGGCAGAGCTGCGGACTTTTAATCCGTAGGTTGTGGGTTCGAGACCCACGGGGCCCACTGGTTCCAGGTGAACACGTTCGCTGGGCTCCCCCAGCAACCGGCGTCGTTCACGTCGCCACTTCGCGCCGGCGCTGGTCTCGGCCGGCCAGCCTCTGCTACGTCATTCGGCGCCCTATGCTCCGTGCATGTCGTCACCGCGCCGCGGCCCTGTGACCGCTGATGAGCTCGCGAAGCGACTCGAGCACCGATATCGCACCGACCCGGAGTACCGAGCAAGCGTCGATCAGCACGAAGCACAGCGGCGGGCGCGCGAGGAAGAGCTGGCCCGCGCAGAGGAACCTGTCGTGGCGGATCTTCGCAGTGCGGGCATCGCGGTGGACTCGACGTGGGAGCTCTACAAGCACCCTGAGAGCGGGGAAGTCGCGTACCCGCCGCTGCTCAAGCACCTGGCGCTCGACTACCCGGACAACATCCTTGACACCATCGCCCGCGCGTTCAGCAAGGACGTCGCCCGCCGGCATTGGCACGAGCTGCTCACCTTGTACCTCGCCGAGACCCGGGCCGCGGCGCAGGACGGACTGGCTGCCACGTTGAGCGGTTGTGCAAGCCGGGCCCACTTCGAGGACCTGCTCGCGATCCTGGACAACGACGCGTTGGGGGAGTCGCGGATCTACTTCCTGCGACCGGTAAACCGCATCGGCAACCGCATGGAGACGGGGGCGGGCAGGAAGGTCATCGAGCGGTTCGCGAACGACCCGCAGCTCGGCACGGAGGCCACCGCCATCCTGCGAGGACGCGGGCGGAACGACTGAGCTGGACGGTGGCGCTCGCCCCGGCAACCGGGTGAACGCTTCGAGCGCCAACGGCCGCACCCTCACCCCCCCCCCACCGGGGTCGGCTGGCGGCCGGCCTGTGGCCGATTCTCCATCCGCGCGGGTTGGAGCGGTGCTCGGTCCGAAAGGTCGACCGGTGGCTGGTCCACACGGTGAGCAAGATGTCCCTGACTGACGGCGTGGGCAGCTGGCCCGGATGGCCGCGCGGGTCGCGACCACCAGGCGGCGTACCTGCCTCCCCACCATCCCGTCGCTAGGGTGGCGGCGTGCCTGCCCGTCACGTGCTGCCCGACGAGGAGTCGGCCGAGCTGATCCGCCTGGTCCGCCGCATCGCCACCGACGCGCTGCTCCCCCGCGCCGCCCGCGCGGAGGCGGAGGAGGAGTTCCCGCGCGACGTCTTCCGCATGCTCGGCGCCGCCGACCTGCTCGGACTCCCCTACCCCGAGGAGTACGCCGGCGGCGGGCTCCCCTACGCGACCTATCTGCGTGTCCTCGAGGAGATCGGGGCGGTCTGGGCGAGCGTGGGTGTGGGCGTCAGCGTGCACGCCCTGTCGTGCTACGCGTTGTTCTTCCACGGCACCGAGGAGCAGAAGCGCCGGTGGCTGCCGGAGATGCTCGGCGGCGACCTGCTCGGGGCCTACTGCCTCTCCGAGGCGCACGCCGGGTCCGACCCGGCGGCGATGACGACCCGGGCGACCCGCGACGGCGGCGACTGGGTCATCAACGGTGCCAAGGCGTGGACCACGCACGGTGGGCAGGCCGACTTCTACACCGTCATGGCGCGCACCTCCGAGGAGCGCACCGGGATCTCCTGCTTCCTCGTCCCGGCCGACTCCCCCGGGCTGTCCGCGGACCCGCCGGAGCGCAAGATGGGGTTGACCGGGTCGGCGACCGCCACGGTGCGGTTCGACGGCGTGCGGGTCTCCGGTGACCGGCTGATCGGCGGGGAGGGCAACGGCCTCAAGATCGCCCTCGCTGCGCTCGACTCCGGCCGGCTCGGGATCGCCGCCGTCGCGACCGGGCTGGCGCAGGGCGCGCTCGACCACGCGGTCGCCTACGCCAAGGAGCGCGAGGCGTTCGGCAAGCGCATCGTCGAGCACCAGGGGCTCGCCTTCCTGCTGGCCGACATGGAGGCCGCGGTGGCCTCCGCGCGGGCCACGCTGCAGCACGCGGCGTACCTGAAGGACCTCGGTCTGCCGTTCGGTCGTGAGGCGAGCGTGGCCAAGCTGGTCGCCACCGACAACGCGATGAAGGTGACCACTGACGCGGTGCAGGTGCTGGGCGGCTACGGCTACACCCGCGACTTCCCGGTCGAGCGGTTCATGCGCGAGGCCAAGGTGATGCAGATCTTCGAGGGCACCAACCAGATCCAGCGGATGGTGATCTCGCGGAGCCTGGCGGGCGGCGACGGCGGAGAGATCCTCAGCACCTGACGCCAGCCTGGTCGGCAGGCGTGGGCCGGGCGGCGGCATGGGGTCCGACCAACGTCCCGCAGCAACCGGCTCGTTCAGGGGATCGTCAGGACGGCCGCGGAGCCGTAGGTTGTGCATCCATGGACGCCTCGGCGGGTGGTGAGCAGCCCGACATCTTCGACAAGTGGCTGGCCTTCCGCGCCGCTCAGGCCGAGGACGCCGCCGCGCGGGCGCCGATCGTGCCCGCCGAGGAGCCGACCGCTCCGGCGACTCCGCCCGCCGCGGCCGACGCCGCTGCGGTCGAGGGCATCTCGGCCCCGCCCGCGGCCGCTCCCCCCTCGCACCCGGCCCCGCGCCACGCGCTCCCCCGGCGTACGCCGCCGGCCCCGTCGACGACGCCGGCCGGGCCGAGCCACCCGGCTGCTCCCTCGTCCCCGCCGCCGTTGGAGGTCACCTTCAAGCCGAGGAACGGCGGGCGGCTCGTCATCGCAGCCGCGCTCCTGTGCGCCGTGGCGGCGGCGGCCACCGCCACCGTGCATG
Source organism: Nocardioides sp. (assembly GCA_031177735.1). Classification (GTDB taxonomy): domain Bacteria; phylum Actinomycetota; class Actinomycetes; order Propionibacteriales; family Nocardioidaceae; genus Nocardioides. The sequence goes on along the minus strand of JAPSKJ010000059.1, from coordinate 171 downwards.
CCTGGCGCGACCCGAGCACCTCCGGGTGGAGCATCGCGGGCACGTTGTGGGCGCTCACGGCGATCATCTGGGCGGTGCACTCCGGCACCAGCGTGACCCGCATGTCGGTGCGCGGCGGGATGCTGCACGTGCGGTGGCGCGGCACTCGTCTCATGTTCGACCTGACCAGCC
>JAPSKJ010000495.1 GCA_031177735.1 Nocardioides sp. | reverse complement strand
CGTGGCCGTGGTCGCGACGAGGACAAGGGTCGCAAGGACCGCGACATGTGGGACGACGGCAAGGACTGGGTCGATGACGACGAGGCCGGGCCCAACGTCCTGCAGTAGTCCAGGGCAGGACGGCCCGGGTTACGGCACCAGCAGGGAGTACGCCGCCGGCTCGACGTGCCAGGCGCGGTGCCGCTCGGGCCCGTAGAGCTCGCCGTCGGCGCTGCACCAGAACCGCTCACCGGACACGGTGATGCGGGTCCCGGTGGCGGTGCGGACGTCGTCACGCTCGGGGTGCCGCCCGCGCAGCAGCGCGGCGGCGTACCCCAGGCGCGCCACCGGCGTGGTGGCGAGCCAGACAAGGACATCGGCGCGACCGTCGTCGGGGGCGGCATCAGGCGTGAGGGGGGCGCCCCCGCCGACGGTCGCGCCGTTGCCGACGGCCACCTGCAGCACCGGCTCGTCGTAGTCGCACACGACCTGGTCGTCGACCTCGACGCGCAGCCGCAGCACCGGCGGCTTGAGCGCCGTCTGCAGCGCGCCGATGGGGTAGCCGATCTTGCCCACCCGCTCCTTCCAGCCGCTGCCGGCCTTGGCGGCCTCCGCACCGGTGCCCAGGTGGACGCTGTTGACGACCACCTCGCCGACCTCGTCCACCAGCAGGTCCATCTTGTGGGGGCGGCCGGCGAGGAGCGCCTCGGCCGCCTCGGCCGGGTCCAGCGGCAGCCCGACGCTGCGGGCGAAGTCGTTGCCGGTGCCGAGCGGCAGCAGCCCGAGCACGGTGCTGCTCAGGTCGTTGCGGCGGTGCAGCGCGGAGATGACGGTGTGCAGGCTGCCGTCGCCGCCGGCGATCACCACCGGACGGCTTCCCGCGCGGTGCAGGATGCCGTCGAGCTCTCCGGGGTTGTCGGCGCTCGCCACCTCGACCGAGGTCTGGGCGCGCAGGATCTCCAGGGCGGTGGCGAGACCGGGATCGTCCGCGTCGTGGGTGATGACCAGAATCGGTTCCATTGCCCCGACCGTACCCATCCGCACCCCGCGACGATCCCGCCCGCGTCCCGTCGAACTGCTAGCGTGTGGCCGCAAGAGCCCCGGTCTTGCCGGGGCTGCTTGCGTTTCTGGACCGGACAACAGTGCGTCGAGCAGCCCCCACCCACGGGTTCCCCGGGTGAGGGAGGGACTCCGTCCGAGCACAAGGAGCAGCACAACATGCCAGCGATCGCGATCATCGGCGCCCAGTGGGGCGATGAGGGCAAGGGCAAGGCGACCGACCTCCTCGGCGACCGGGTCGACTACGTCGTGAAGTTCAACGGCGGCAACAACGCCGGCCACACGGTCGTCATCGGCGAGGAGAAGTACGCCCTCCACCTGCTGCCGAGCGGCATCCTGACCCCCGGGGTCACCCCGGTGATCGGCAACGGCGTGGTCGTCGACCTGGGCGTCCTCTTCGAGGAGATCGACGGCCTCGAGGCGCGCGGCCTGGACACCTCCGCGCTGCGCATCAGCGCCAACGCCCACGTGATCGCGGAGTACAACCGCCAGATCGACAAGGTCACCGAGCGCTTCCTGGGCTCGCGCCGGATCGGCACCACCGGCCGCGGCATCGGCCCCACCTACGCCGACAAGATCAACCGCATCGGCATCCGCGTGCAGGACCTCTTCGACGAGAAGATCCTGACCGCCAAGGTCGAGGGCGCCCTGGAGCTGAAGAACCAGGTCCTCACCAAGATCTACAACCGCCGCGGGTTCACCGTCGAGGCGGTGGTCGAGGAGCTCACCGCGTACGCCGAACGGCTGGCGCCCATGGTCTGCGACACCGGGCTGCTGCTCAACCAGGCGCTCGACCGGGGCGAGACCGTCCTGCTCGAGGCCGGCCAGGCGACCCTGCTCGACATCGACCACGGCACCTACCCCTTCGTGACCTCCTCCTCGGCCACCTCCGGCGGCGCCTGCACCGGCTCGGGCATCCCGCCGGCGCGGCT
>JAPSKJ010000058.1 GCA_031177735.1 Nocardioides sp. | reverse complement strand
CGAGCCCGCGGGTGCCCACGCGCCGCCGACCGGATCACCGGCTCTGCGTGGTGGTGCCCAGTCAGCTGGTGGCTGGGCGATCACACCGTGCCACTCGACGGTGGCGCAGTGTCGCGCTGAGCGCGAGGGTGGTGCTGGAGCGGGCGACGAGACTCGAACTCGCGACATCGACGTTGGGTGCAGTGTCGCGCTCGGAGCGCAAGGTGCTGCTGGAGCGGGCGACGAGACTCGAACTCGCGACATCGACCTTGGGAAGGTCGCGCTCTACCAACTGAGCTACGCCCGCGTGCCGACCGGGGCCGGACGCCGGAATGCTACCCGACCCGGGCGTCTTCGTGGATCCGCACCCGCCCCTTGCGCCCCCAGGCCCACTCGGGCTATGGAGTTCGTCCGCCGGCGACGTTGAGATGGCGGGCATGCGTCTGCCCCGTCCCTCCTATGCCAACGTCGCTTCCACGCTCGCGCTCGTCGTCGCGCTCTCAGGAGGGGCCTACGCGGCCTCCCTGCCGAAGAAGAGCGTCGGCACCCCGCAGCTGAAGAAGGAGGCGGTCACCACCGCCAAGGTCAAGGACGGGTCGCTCACCGCAGCCGACTTCGCGCCCGGGGCACTGGGTTCAGCGGTCGGCGCGACCGGCGCGACCGGTCCCCGAGGACCGCAGGGGCCCTCCGGGCTGGTGCATGCCGCCTCGGCGCAGTCGGCCGTCTCGGGGATGGATCCTTGCGCTCCCAATGATGTGGTGTCGGTCAAGGTCACGCCCGACCGGCCGTCACTCGTCTTCGGTGCCGCCTCGGGCTACTGGGCATCCAACGATCCGGAGAGGCCGCACAGCGCGCACATCGACATCAGGGTCGACGTCGGCGGCGACATGGCGCGCACGGAGGTCATCGACAGCACCTCTGTGGACAACGCGCGGCAGAGCATCGCGACCTCGGGAGTGCTCCTGAGGGAGGACGGTGCGCCCGTGGTGCTCGCGGCGGGCGAGACCTACACGGTGCGTCTCGTGGCGTCGACCCATGGGTTCTGCACCGGCTCACCGTTCGCGCACGGACAGCTCACGGCCCTGCTGCTGGCGGCCTGAGGGAGCGAGGCCCGGTCTCGGCTAGGTTGAGCGCGTGCTGCTCTCAGACCGCGACATCCTCGCCGAGATCGACGCCGGGCGGATCTCGCTCGACCCGTACGACGCCGGCATGCTGCAGCCCTCGAGCATCGACGTGCGGCTGGATCGGTTCTTCCGGGTCTTCGACAACCACAAGTACCCCTCGATCGACCCCGCCGCGGACCAGTCGGACCTGACCCGTGTGGTGGAGCCGGAGGGCGAGGAGCCGTTCATCCTGCACCCGGGTGAGTTCGTGCTCGGCTCGACCTACGAGACCGTCACGCTCCCCGACGACATCGCCGCGCGCGTGGAGGGCAAGTCGTCGCTGGGTCGGCTCGGCCTGCTCACCCACGCCACCGCCGGCTTCGTCGACCCCGGCTTCTCCGGGCACGTGACGCTGGAGCTGGCCAACGTCGCGACGCTGCCGATCAAGCTCTATCCCGGCATGAAGATCGGGCAGTTCTGCTTCTTCCGGCTCTCCTCGCCGAGTGAGCACCCCTACGGCTCGGAGAGGTACGGCTCGCGCTACCAGGGGCAGCGCGGCCCGACACCGTCCCGGTCGTTCCAGAACTTCCACCGCACGAAGATCTGAGCCTTCGACCCGGTCCGCACCTCGGTCAGGCCGACGGGATCTGGAGCCGGTCGGCGACCTCACGCGCGTGCTGCGCCATCGCGGACGCGATCTCGGCGCTCTCGCCGAGGTAGGACTCCGGGTCGAGGATCCGGCCGATCTCGGCGCGCGTGAAGTGGGCCGACACGGTGGGATCGCCGGCGAGCAGCTCGGCGAAGTCGCGGCCGGTCACCGCGGCAGCCTGCGCCACGTCGTACACGATCTCGTGGGCGCGCTGGCGACCGATCTTGGTGCCGAGCTCGAGCATCAGCGGCTCCGAGCCGATCAGGCCGTCGGACAGGCGCAGGTTGGCCCGCATCCGGTCGGGGTCGAACTCGAGTCCGCTGGCGATGACCACCAGCCGGGCCAGGACGTCGCCGGCGAGCACGCAGCTGCGGGTCACCGAGTCCTCGAGCAGGCCGGTCATCGCGCCGTTGGCCTCGTGGTCGTGCAGCATCGACTCCAGGGCGGGCGCCACCAGGCCGCGGAGCTGGCTGGAGGCGGTCATCACGTCGAGGGTGAGCTGCGGGTTGCGCTTGTGCGGCATCGTCGAGCTGCCGACGGTGCCGGCCGGGATCGGCTCGAAGGCCTCGCCGAACTCCGGCTGCATCATCGAGTAGACGTCCTTGGCCACCTTGCCGGCCGTGCCGGCGAGCAGGCCCAGTGCGGAGACGAGCTCGACCATGCCGTCGTTGGTGGCGCGCGAGGGCACCGGCATCGTGCGCAGGGCGAGGCGTCGGGCCACGGCGGCCTCGAGCGCGCGACCCTGACCGCCGAAGGACGCGAGCGTGCCGACGGCGCCGCCGAGCAGGAGGCGGAAGGCGCGGTCCTCCAGGCGCTGGAGCCGGTCGACGTGGCTGGTGAACTCGTCGATCCAGACCGCCACCTTGAAGCCGAGCGTGATCGGCACGGCGTGCTGGCTGTGGGTGCGCCCGGGCATCGGCGCGTGCGCGCTGTCGTCGGCCAGCTTCGACAGCGCCCGGAGCAGGTCGCCGAGCAGCCCGAGGATGCGACCGTGCGCCTCGCGCAGCAGCAGCAGGTCGGCGGTCTGGGTGATGTTCTGGGTGGTCGCACCCCAGTGCACCCATTCTCCGCAGTCGCCGGCGGCGCGGGCCAGCTCGTCGACGAGGGGCGTGAGCGGGTGGCTCTGCGCCGCGGTCTCGCGGTCGAGGCGGTCGAGGTCGAGGCGGTCCAGGCGGGCGGCGCCCGCGATGGCGTCCCCGGCGTGGCTGGGGATGATCCCGAGCTCGGCCTCCGCCTGGGCGAGCGCCGCCTCGACGCGGAGCAGGGCTTCGAGCCGACTCTCGCGGCTGAACAGCGCGGCGATTCCGGGGTCCGGGACGCGTCCGTCGGTGAACCGGCGTGCTGATCCCGCCGTCATGGGAAGCCACTCCTCCGCTGTCCGGGTCCGCTCGCAAGAACGGTGCGTGAACAGAAGGTTACCGATTTGGGTGCCGCACGAACGCATCTTCGCCGTGCAGCGCCGAGGAGGTAAGGTCACCCTAAGTAAAACTCGCCCCTTGATCGGATGACGCATGCCCGCCACGAAGCACTCCCTCCCGCTGCTCCTCGATGAGGTGGAGGTGGTGCAGGTCGAGCAGATCTCGCCGAGCTTCGTCCGGCTCGAGCTCGGGGCGCCGTGCCTCGCGGACTTCGGGGTCGACGGCCCGCTCTACGACCAGCGCATCAAGCTGATCTTCCCGCACGGCGACGGCCCGCTCCCGTCCTTCGAGGGAGCCGACGAGACGTGGTTCTCCACCTGGCTCGACCGCCCCGTGGAGGAACGCGGCCACATGCGCACCTACACGGTGCGCGGGGTCCGCGGCAGTGGCGCCGAGACCCGCGTCGTCGTCGACATCGTCGTGCACACCGAGGACCACGGTGACGTCGGCCCCGGCTGCGAGTTCGCGATCCGGGCCAAGGCCGGTGACCGGCTCCTGCTGATGGGGCCGAAGAAGGGCCTGCCCTACGGCGGCATCGAGTTCACCCCCGGCACCGCTCGTCGGGTCCTGCTGGCCGGCGACGAGACCGCAGTCCCCGCGATCTCGGCGATCCTGGAGCAGCTGCCCGCGGACAGCTCGGTCGCCGCGTTCCTGGAGGTCCCTCGGCCGGAGGACGTGCTGGCCGTCGACCACGCCGAGGGCTTCACGGTGCGGTGGCTGCCGCGCGGCGACCGGCCCCACGGCGTACTGCTCCACCAGGCGGTCGTCGACCACCTCGGCGTGGACGTCCCGCTGCCGGAGGTCACCGAGGACGAGATCGACCCCGACCTGTGGGAGACACCGGTCTACTCCTCCTCCGGTGAGGAGATCGACGAGCCGGTCGCCGAGGTCGAGCACCGCCTGGCCGACCTCTACGCCTGGATCGCGGGGGAGTCGAAGGTCGTCACCGGGCTGCGCCGGGCCCTGGTCTCGGAGCTGGGGATGGACCGCCGTCAGGTGGCGTTCATGGGCTACTGGCGCCGCGGTGTCGCCATGCGCTCCTGACCCGCTCGCGATCGTCCTCAAGTTGTCGGTCGGGCGGATTGCGACGAGCATGTGCGCTGACCTTCGCCGGATCCGGTGGAGGAGGTGAAGACCGAGGAGCGGCGAAATGACCACGGTGACCCCGCTGGCGAGCGACACCATCATCCAGGCGAACGCCGTGGACTACCTGGTGGTCGGCCTCTACTTCGCCGTCGTCCTGGGCATCGGCTACCTCGCCCGCCGGCAGGTCTCGGACTCGGTCGACTTCTTCCTCTCCGGCCGCTCGCTGCCCGCCTGGGTCACCGGGCTGGCCTTCGTCTCGGCCAACCTCGGCGCCGTCGAGATCATGGGCATGTCGGCCTCCGGCGCGGAGTTCGGGCTCCCGACCGTGCACTACTTCTGGGTCGGCGCCATCCCGGCGATGCTGTTCCTCGGCGTCGTGATGATGCCGTTCTACTACGGCTCCAAGGTGCGCTCGGTCCCCGAGTTCATGTTCCGGCGCTTCGGCACCGGGGCACACCTGGTCAATGCGATCTCGTTCGCCGTCGCCCAGCTGCTGATCGCCGGCATCAACCTCTACCTGCTCGGCTCGATCGTGCACGCCCTGCTCGGGTGGCCGCTCTGGGTCGCCCTGGTCGTGGCGGCGGCGATCGTGCTGTCCTACATCACCCTGGGTGGCCTCAAGGCGGCCATCTACAACGAGGTCCTGCAGTTCTTCGTCATCGTGGCCTCGCTGCTGCCGCTCACCCTGATCGGCCTGCACCGGGTGGGCGGCTGGAGCGGTCTGACCGACGGGATCCGCTCCGCCGCCGAGGGCAACCCTGACGTCGCGCCGGCCGAGCAGCAGCTCAACTCGTGGCCGGGCAACCCGCTGAGCGGTTTCGAGTCCGACTGGCTCTCGGTGGTCGGCATCGTCTTCGGCCTCGGCTTCGTGCTCTCCTTCGGCTACTGGACGACCAACTTCGTCGAGGTGCAGCGGGCGATGGCGTCGGACTCCATCTCGAGCGCGCGCAAGACGCCGATCATCGGCGCCTTCCCGAAGATGTTCGTCCCGTTCATCACCATCGTGCCCGGCATGATCGCCGCCGTCCTCGTCGACGAGATGGCGCGCACCAAGGCCGGTGAGACCGTGGCCGGCGGGGCCTCGGGCGATGTGAAGTACAACGACGCCCTGCTCCTGCTGATGCGCGACGTGCTGCCCAACGGCCTGCTCGGACTGGCCATCGCCGGCCTGCTCGCGGCCTTCATGGCCGGCATGGCCGCCAACGTCTCGGCGTTCAACACCGTCCTCAGCTACGACCTGTGGCAGCGGTACGTCGTCAAGGACCGCGACGACGCCTACTACCTGCGCACGGGGCGGATCGCGACCGTCGCCGCGACCGTCATCGCGATCTTCACCGCGGCACTCGCGTCGAACTTCAGCAACATCATGAACTACCTGCAGACCCTGTTCGGGTTCTTCAACGCGCCGCTGTTCGCGACCTTCATCGTCGGCATGTTCTGGCGCCGGATGACCGCGACCGCCGGCTGGGTGGGACTCGTCGCGGGCACCCTGTCGGCCGTCCTGGTCGCCTTCTTGTCCGAGGACGCGTTCGGCTCGCTCTCCACCGGCACCATCGCGGTGAGCGGTCAGGGGGCCGCCTTCCTGGCCGCCGCGACGGCGTTCGTCGTCGACGTCGTGCTGAGCATCGTGGTCTCGCTGGTCACCAAGCCGAAGCCGGCCGAGGAGCTCGTCGGCCTGGTCTACTCCGAGACGCCCCGCGAATCGCTCGTGGACGCCGAGGAGGCGTCCTACCCGTTCTACCGCCGCACCATCCCGCTCGCGTGCATCGCGCTCGTGATGGTCGTCATCCTCAACGCGCTGTTCTGACCGACCCGGAGGTCACCTGATGCCCAGCCAGCCAGACCCGTCGTCCGAGCGGCGCCACGCCGCCGGCGTACTCGACATCCGCAACATCATCGGTCTCCTGCTGCTGGCCTACGGCGTGATCCTCACGCTCGTCGGCCTGCTCGGGGACCCCGAGACGGAGAAGACCGGCGGCCCGAACGCCAACCTGTGGACGGGGATCGGTCTCCTCGTGGTCGGCCTCGGCTTCGTCGCCTGGGCGCGGCTGCGGCCGATCCTGGTGCCCGAGGCGCACGGCGACGACACGGGTGCCGGCCGCGAGGCCGGCTGACCCCGCTCCAGCAGCGCTCAGGCGGCCGTCCAGCCGGCGTCGACGGCGAGGATCGCGCCGGTCACGAACGACGCATCCTCGCTGGCCAGGAACGCGATCGCCGCGGCGACCTCGTGGGGCTGGCCGATCCGCGGGATGGCGTGGTGGGCGTCGACCATCCGCTGCATCGCGCCCGGGTCGGCGTCGCCGCCGACCTTGCCGCCCCGGATGAGGGGGGTGTCGATGAGGCCGGGCGCGACGCAGTTCGCCCGGACACCGCGCGCGCCGTGGTCGAGAGCCATCGCGCGGGTGAGGTTCTCCACCCCTGACTTGGCGGCGCAGTAGGCCGACCGGTTGCGCTCACCGACTGTGCCGATCGCCGAGGACACCGTGACGATGGCGCCTGCACCCTGGCGCTCGAAGACGGGGATGACGGCCCGGCAGATGTAGAAGACGCCGTCGAGGTCGACGTCCATGATGGTCCGCCACTCCGCCAGGGACGTGTTGGGGACCGTGTCGCACTTGTCGACGCCAGCGGCGGTGACCAGGACGTCGATCCGTCCCAGCTCCTCGACGATGCCGGCGACCGTCGCCTCGATCCCGGCTGCGTCCGCCACGTCCACCGCACGGGTGTGAACGGCCGAGCCGAGGTCGTCGGCAGCGATCTTCAGGCGCTCCTCGTCGCGGTCGAGGAGCACCACGGCCGCGCCCTCGTCGCGCAGGCGGTGGGCCGTCGCCAGTCCGATACCGGACGCTCCGCCGGTGATCACGGCGACCTTGCCGTCGAATCGGTTCATTCCATGCTCCTCGCGAGTAGGCGGGTGGTGGGCCGTCGATCGCAGGTTAAGTCGCCCAGTTCCCCAGCGGCAACACTTTCGTCCGATCTTTCTGGACTTTCATCGGACAAATGATTGCGCCCGCCGTCGCCGGCTGCCTACGCTGCTGCCGACACCTCCGGGAGGAGCAACTCGATGGAAGCCCGCGACCGCGCTTCGGCGTACCAACGCGACGGCCTGCACGGCCGACTGGTGCACGAGCTCGGCCGCGAGATCGTCACCGGCCGCCTGCCCGCGGGTGAGCCGCTGCCCACGGAGGAGCAGCTGGTCCGCGCGTTCGGCTCGAGCCGCTCGGCCGTGCGTGAGGCGACGAAGGTGCTGGTCGCCAAGGGCCTGGTGGTCTCGCGCCGCAAGGTCGGCACGATCGTCCAGCCGGAGTCGAGCTGGAACCTGCTCGACCCGGACGTCCTCGCGTGGCGCTACGAGAACGAGCCCACCGGCGTGCACCTCGACCACCTCGCCGAGATGCGGGTCGTGCTCGAGCCCGAGGCGGCGCGGCTGGCTGCCCGGGCGAAGGACCGCAAGGCGGTCCGCGCCGTCCAGGAGAGCTACCACCGGATGGAGGAGACGCTCGACGACCCCGACGCCTTCATCCTCCACGACCTCGCCTTCCACCGAGCCGTGGTGGACGCCGGCGGCAACGACCTGTTGGTGCACCTCCACGCCGTGCTGGAGGTCGCTCTGGCGGCCGCGCGGCAGGTGCACACCCGCAACGTCCGGCGCAACAAGCGCTCGCTGCCGGCCCACAAGGCCGTGCTGGACGCCATCGTCGCCCGCGACGGCGACCAGGCGGCCGCACTGATGCGCCAGGTCGTCACCAACGCCCAGCACGACATCCGCCGCGAGCGCCGCCGCTCGACCGGCGCTGCCTCCACCGACTAAGAGCCAGGAGCACCACCCATGCCCGTCCTCGACGGATACCGAGTCCTCGACCTCTCCATCGCCATGGCCGGCCCGCTGGCCACGATGCGACTGGGCGACCTGGGCGCCGACGTCATCAAGGTCGAGCCCACCACCGGTGAGTGGCAGCGGCACGTCAGCGCCGGCGGCGCGGCCGGCAACGAGGTGAACGCGTCGTTCCTCTCCCTCAACCGCAACAAGCGCAGCCTCGCGGTCGACCTCAAGAGCGATGCCGGCAAGGACCTCCTGGCGAGGCTCGTCACCACCGCCGACGTGGTGCTGCAGAACTACCGGCCGGGCGTCGCGGCTCGGCTGGGCGTCGACTACGACAGCCTGAAGGCGATCAAGCCCGATCTGGTCTACGTCTCGATGTCCGGCTACGGCGAGTCGGGACCGTACGTCGCCCGCCCGGGGCAGGACCTGCTGCTGCAGGCCATGGGCGGCGCCCTCTACAGCGCGGGGTCGCCGGACGCACCGCCGCAGCCCGCTCCCTACTTCCTCGCCGACGCGATCACCGCCTACTCCGCCTTCGAGGCAGTGCTGGCCGCCCTGCTCCACCGGGAGCGGACCGGCGAGGGGCAACTGGTCGAGGTGAACATGCTCGACGCGCTGGTCGCCATGCAGATGCAGGAGCTCTCGGTCCGCACGGTCGGCGGGGTGCGCCAGTCCCGCAGCACGCAGGTGCACGCGCACAGCTACATCCGCGCGCCCTACGGCATCTACCGGACCGCGGACGACTACGTCGCGCTCGCGTTCGCCGACCTCGACGTCCTGGCCGAGGTGTTCGAGGAGCCGGCCCTGAAGCAGTGGGACGCCGAGCGCGACGGCTTCGCGCACCGCGACGACATCTCCGCCGTCGTCGCCCGCTGCCTGGCCACCCGCACGACCGCGGAGTGGCTCGAGGTCCTCGGCGCGCGGGGCGTGTGGGTCGGTCCGGTGTACTCCTACGACGACCTCCTGGACGACCCGCAGGTGCGTCACAACGGCACCTTCGTCACCTACGACCACCCGACCGAGGGCACGGTGACCACACCCGGCTTCGCCTTCCGGATGCACGCCACCCCCGCCGCGGTGAGCCGACCCGCACCTCGGGTGGGCGAGCACACCGGTGAGGTGCTGGCCGGGCTGGGCCTCTCCGACGCCGAGGTGGAGCAGCTCGCCGACCAGGGCGTGGTGCGGCGATGAGTTCCGCGCTGCGGGGCATGACCTGGGACCACCCGCGCGCCTACCTGCCGCTGGAGGCGTTCGGCTGCCAGAGCAGCGCGCCCTCCGTCCACTGGGACCGGCAGCGGCTGGCGGACTTCGAGGCCCGCCCGCTGGAGACCCTCGCACCCGACTACGACCTGCTGGTGATCGACCACCCCGGCCTCGGGCGGGCGATCGAGGCCGAGGCGATCCTCCCGTGGGACGACGTCCTCACCCCCGACGAGCTGGCCGGGCTGGCGTCGACCAGCGTCGGGCCGACCTGGTCCAGCTACCGGCTGGGCGAGCGGCAGTGGGCGATCCCGGTCGACGCCGCGACCCAGGTGTCGGTGGCCGCCGCCGGCCTCCTTCCCGACCTGCCCGCGACCTGGGCGGAGGTGGAGCGGGTGAGCCGCGACGTGCGGACCGCGCTGTGCCTGGGCGGACCGCACGCCTTCCTCATGCTGCTCGCCCTGGGCGCCGGTGGGCACGGTGATGCCGGGCCGCTGCTCCAGCCGGGCACCGCGACCGATGCTCTCGAGCTGCTCCGCACGGTGTGGCGGCGCTGCGACCGGGAGGTCTCGGTGGGCGATCCCATCACCGTGCACGAGGCCATCGCGGCCGGAGCGGTCGACTACTGCCCGCTCGCCTACGGCTACGCCTCCTACGCACGCCCGCAGCCCGGCGCCCGGCCGGTGGCCTGGGCCGACGCCCCCGCCTTCGCCGGCGACCGCCCGGGCAGCGTCCTGGGCGGCACGGGGCTCGCGCTCTCGGCACGCCGCGCCACCGATCTGGAGGCGGTACGCCGGTGGGTGCGCGCCTTCCTCGCCGAGGACGTCCAGGCGGGCCTGGTGCCGCAGGCCGCCGGCCAGCCGGCCCATCGCGCCGCCTGGGACAGCCCCGACGTCGACCGGGCCTGGGGCGGCTACTACTCCGCGACCCGCCGATCGCTCGACGCCGCCTGGGTCCGCCCCAGGTACGCCGGGTGGATCGGCCTGCAGGACGACGCCTCGGCCCTGGTCCGTGAGGTGCTCGAGGGCCGTGCCGACGCCACCGCGGCGGTGGCCGAGATCAACGACCGGCATGCACGGCTCTGCGCCGGGGAGCCGGTCGGTGCGACGAACGGGGGAGAGGCATGAACGACCACATCGGTTTCGAGATCACCGACGGCGTCGGGGTGATCACCCTGGCGCGTCCGGAGAAGCTCAACGCCGTCACCAAGGACATGAGCGCCCACCTGCTGGAGCTGGTCACCGGGATGGACGAGCGCGACGACGTACGCGCGGTCGTCCTCACCGGGGCCGGTGACCGGGCCTTCTGCGTCGGCAGCGACATCGGGGAGGTCGACGCCTACCCCGATCCGTGGCAGTTCCGCAACCGTCGCGACTACTGCGACGCACTCAGGGCGCTGCGCCTCCCGGTCATCGCCGCCGTCAACGGCTACGCCTACGGCGGCGGGCTGGAGCTCGCGCTGTCCTGCGACATCCGGCTGGCGAGCACGCGTGCGTCGTTCGCGGCAGCCGAGATCAAGCTCGGCTGGATCGGCGGAGGCGGTGTGTCCGCGCTGCTCTCGGCGAGCGTCTCGGCGAGCGACGCCTCGCTCCTGCTGCTGACCGGTGACCCGGTCGACGCGGCCGAGGCGCACCGGATGGGCCTGGTCAGCCGGCTGTACGACCCGGCCGACCTGCGCGAGGCCGCCATCGGCCTCGCCCGGACGGTGGCGTCCCGGGCGCCGATCGCAGCCCAGTCGGCGAAGGCGAACCTACGGGCGGCACACAGCATGGGGCTGGAGGCCGCCATCCAGTACGAGCGGGAGATGCAGGCGATCTGCATGGCCACCGAGGACGCCGCCGAGGGCCGGCGCGCCTTCGCCGAGAAGCGCCCGCCGGTCTTCACCGGCCGCTGACCGACGACTCACGACCCCAGCCCAACGGCTCTCGAACCCAGTCGAACTGCACCCGAACCGCACCCGAACCGCACCCGAACCCAGGAGAACATCGTGCTCATCGTCCGTTACGTCCACGACGGCGCCGACGACGCCCGCGTCCACATCGGGGTGCAGGCCGATGGAGTGGTCCGCCGACTCCCGGTGGACACCCTCGCCGAGCTGCTGCGCCTCCCGGTGTCCGACGCCCGCGCGCTGTGCGAGTCGCCCACCGAGCCGGGTGTCCCCGTGGCGGAGCTGCGGCTCCTGCCGCCGGTCGACGCGCTGACCGAGGTGTGGGCGGCGGGTGTCACCTACAAGCGCTCGAGCGAGGCACGCCAGGAGGAGTCGCAGGTCGCCGACGTCTATTCCCGGGTCTACGACGCCGCCCGCCCCGAGCTCTTCTTCAAGAGCGTCGCCTGGCGGACCGTCGGGCACGACGAGCCGATCGGCGTGCGCGAGGACTCCGACGTCAACGTGCCCGAGCCCGAGGTGGCGCTCGTGCTGACCAGCGCCGGGGAGATCCTCGGCGTCACGATCTGCGACGACGTGTCCTCACGCTCGATCGAGGGTGAGAACC